>NZ_JAUMZG010000026.1 GCF_030528245.1 Campylobacter sp. | reverse complement strand
CTTCACGCAGAGCACCTTCACGCAGAGCGTGCAGACTCAGGAGGCGACGCAGAATTTTGGGCAAAAACAGGAGAATTCTCACAAAGAAGGCGGAGCGGAGGATTTGAATGCCTTGGTGAAGGATTTGCACAAGATCCATCAAAATCAGGGCAAAAATATCAGCGCAAAGGAGACCTTGCAGTATTTTTCTCAGGATTTGAAGGAGGCGGTGGAGCAGTATAAGGCGCCCATCAGTAGGCTCAGCATCACGCTCAATCCGTCAAATCTAGGCGAGGTGGAGGTTACCCTCATACAGAGGGGGACGAATCTGCACATTAATTTCAACTCCAACACCAACGCGATGCAGATCTTTTTGCAAAATCAGGCTGAATTTAAAAATTCCCTTGTCAATATGGGCTTTACGGGGCTTGAGATGAATTTTAGCGATCAAAACAGAAAAGAGCAGCATCAAGAAAAGAGGCGTAGCGGCTCTGGCGGACTGAGGGAAAGGCTCGAAAATAAGGACGAGGAAAAAATGAGTCTGGAGCTCGTTTTGGCGCGGTATTTTTGAGTGGAACGCTTATTGCTTAAAAGAAATGATCAAATTTAAAGGAGTCTGAGATGGCGATAACGGCAGCGGATTGGAAGAGTGGAAGCACCAATTGGAACGAAACGAAGCAAAAAGAAGAAAACTGGAATCCAAACCTCAACTGGCAAAACAAGCCCAGCGATAATGTGGCAAAGCCCGGTGCTAGCACCAATCAGGGCAATCCGGGGGCCATGCTGGATAAGGATGCCTTTTTGAAGCTTTTGCTCATAGAGATGCAGCATCAAGATCCCACCGATCCTATGGACTCTGATAAAATGCTCACGCAGACCTCGCAGCTTGCCGCTCTTGAAATGCAGCAAAATACCAACAACGCCATGCAGAAAATGGTCGATACGATGAATAAGCTCTCAAGCGCCATGGGCACAAGTCAAAGCATAGGTGCCTTAGGAGCTATCGGTAAAATGGCAACCGTTGCAGATAACAAAATCAAGCTTACAGGTCCCAATGAAATCATCACGCTTAAAATGTATCTGCCAGAGGTCTCAGATGATAAGGGCGTAAGATTAGAAATTTACGACGAAAAGGGCAAGCTTGTCTTCAACGAAAAAAGCAACGAGGGCAAGGAAACTCCGAGCGGACTCTTTACAATGGAGTGGCCGGGTAGGAATAATGATGGCGTTTATGCGGGTGATGGGAACTACACGGTGAAAATAGTCTATAACAACAAGCAGGGGCAAAAAATCACCGCGGAGTATGGGACCTACCCTGTGGAGGGCGTGAAATTTAAGGATGGCGTGGCCTATGCGGTTATGGGTGGGGAGGAGGTGCCTTTTGATCGAATCGCTAAGATCACGGACTATACCCTAAGCTTTGGCGTGGGCAGCTCGGGAGAAAGGCCTGAAGAGGGGCCCGGAGAAAATCCCAGCAAGCCTACGAACAAACCAAGTCAAGCGGATAGCACCCTTCCCGCAGGAAAGCCAACCCACACTTAAGGCCTGACGATGATGAACGCATTTTATAACGGAATCGCCGGAGCGAAGACGAATAGTTTTGGCATCGATATCAGCGCGAATAATATCGCCAATGTCAATACCATGGGCTTTAAATACTCCAACGCGCAATTCAAAGACATCTTTTACAAAACCGTAACTTCGCAATCAACCAACCCCGCCCAAGGCGGATACGGCTCAGTGCAGGCCGCGTCGAGAGTGGTTTTTGAGCAAGGCTCTCCGGTGATGAGCGATGGGGAATTTGATGTGGCCTTGCAGGGAAAGGGCTTTTTTGGCGTTTTGGGGGCCGACGGCCTGGCCTATTACACGCGCAATGGGACATTCAGGCGTGATGCGGGGGGGCATTTGGTCGATTCTTATGGGAATTTCGTGCTAGGGACGATGAATCCTAGCTTTGAGGGCGTGGATTATAGCGATAGGGTGGCGGGACTGATGGGGGACTATCTCAACACGATGCAGCCCGTTAGTCAGGGCTTTACGGTGAATTCTAACGAGGACTTCACTTTGGGGGCAGTGGGGGGGCAGAGCGCCCTGAGAGTGCCTTTGAATATGTATCTGGCCCCGATGGTAACGCAAAATGTCAAGTGGAGTGGGAATTTGAGCACGGACATTCAAACCCAAATCGTTACTGTGGATTTAGACCTTGCTAAGATCAAAGTCGAGGAGACCGGGGATGGCAAAAAAATCATCAGCGGAAGCGTCAACAGGGATGAAATTTTCAGCGCCAAAAAGGACGATAGGATACTTTTGACCTTCACGGATAAGGACGGGGTGCGGAAGAATTTTGAGGCAACCTTGGATGAGAATTTGAATTTTAAAAGCAATGAGCTTGATCTTGGCGGACTGGATGCGACCAGCGCGAAGCTTAGTGCCGCGCAAATCGCCACCGAGCAGCAAAAAAGCAATAGCGATGTGCTTGAGTCCCCCCTTTACAATGCCGATGGGAGCAAAAGCACACTGAGGATAACTTTGGAGAGGATTTTGCCCCAAGTGGGCGATGAAATCAAATACAAGGCCGTGGCGCAAATTTTCAACGCAGAGGGCGAGGCTGTGGGGGATGCGACAGAGGGGAGCATGACCTTTAACAAAAACGGCGCCCTCTTGCAAAATGACATTCAAAGCATCACCAACCCCGATGGCGCAAGCATCAATATAGACCTAGGAACGCCCTATGACCCCAACAAACCGGGCTCAGGCTACAGTGGAATTTATGTCCTAGCGGGCCGAGAAAAAAACATCATCACCCAGCAAGACGGCGTGGCGGAGGGCTTTTTCAACCAATACAGAATCACCGAAGACGGGGCACTTTTGGCGCAGTTTAGTAATGGTCGCGCGATGACAGTAGGGAAGATGGCTCTGTATAATTTCATCAACGAAGAGGGACTGATGGCTGTGGGGGATAATATCTTCGCCGCTACGGGCAATAGCGGGGAGGCTAGCTTCATCGTCAAAGATGGCAAAATCATTAATACAGCTAAATTTAGGGGCGGATTTTTGGAGCAATCGAATGTAGATTTGAGTGTGGAGCTTTCTAACCTCATCGCAACGCAAAAGGCCTTCGATGCGAGCTCAAAAAGCATCACTACAAGTGATCAGATGATCCAGCGTGCGATCAACATGAAAAAATAGTTAACCCATTTTGGTTAGCATTTTTGCATTTTAATAAGAAAGGAAGAGAATGAAAAAGATATGGATTTTGACGGCGGCTTTGGCGAATTTTTTACTGGCTGCTGTGAATTTAAACACGGCAACGCTTGAGGAGTTAAAAAGCATAAAGGGCATCGGCGAAACCAAGGCTAAGGCTATCTTGGAATACAGGCAGGAGCAGAATTTCACAAGCGTCGAGGACATCAAAAAAATCAAGGGCATCGGCGAAAAAACCTTCGAAAGCATCAAAGACTCCATCACTGTGCAATGAGCCTTGTGGGCATTGATGAGGCGGGGCGTGGGGCGTTGGCTGGCCCCTTGCTCATGGCGGCTTGTCAGCTGCAGGGCAGGATCACGGGGCTTACAGACTCCAAGAAACTTAGCGAAAAAAAACGCAAAGAACTCTACGGGCAAATTCTTAAAAATTCCCGCTTTCTCATTTTAGCCTTTTCTAACGATCAAATTGACAAAATGGGGCTTAGCAAGTGCCTGCAGAGGGGACTTGAGCTCATTTGTGCGCATTTTCCAAACAGCCCCAAACTTTACGATGGTAATACAAATTTCGGCATCTTAGGCGTGCAAAGCCTCATCCGGGCGGATTTGCAGGTGGCGCAGGTCAGTGCGGCCAGTATCTTGGCTAAGGTGAGCCGCGATGAGATCATGCGCTTTTTGGCCCCAAAATTCAGCCGCTATCACTTTGAAAAGCACAAGGCTTACGGGACGAAGCTGCACCGAGCATTGATCGCAAAATACGGCATTTGCGAACTACACCGCAAGAGTTTTAAGTTGCTTTAATGTTTCCTAAAAGTTTCCCTTCTTTGTTTTAATTTGGGCAAAACAAAGGAGAATTTTTGCTTAAAATCAGAGCCCTGAGTAAAAATTTTGGCCATCTTAACATCCTCAAAAACATCCATCTTGACATAAACGAGGGCGAATTCATAAGTCTAGTCGGCGCGAGTGGGAGCGGGAAATCCACCCTGCTTCGCATCATCGCTGGGCTTGAGAGCGCTAGCAGTGGGGAGCTTTTTTTGCAAAATGAAAATTTAAGCAAGCTGAGCATCAGGGACAGAAATTTCGCCATGGTCTTTCAAAACTACGCCCTTTATCCGCATTTGAGTGTGTTTGAAAATTTGAGCATGCCCCTGGTGGCCAGGGCGAGCTGGAGGCGCAAATTGCCACTCTCTCAGGCTCGCAGGGCCTTCAAAAAGGAGCTAGAGTCCAAGGTCCGTGCTGTGGCGCAGAAGCTTCAAATCGCGCACATTCTAGCAAAAAAGCCCGCAGAGCTTTCCGGGGGGCAGTGTCAGAGGGTGGCTTTGGGTCGGGCTATCATCAGAAAGCCGCGCATTTTTTTGATGGACGAGCCTTTGTCAAATTTGGACGCCAAGCTTCGCATCCACACGCGTGGGGAGCTAAGTGCCATCCATAAGGAGCTCAAAAAAACTTTCATTTATGTAACGCACGATCAAAGCGAGGCGATGACGATGAGCGATAGGATAGCCTTTTTGGAGGGGGGTGAGCTTTTGCAGGTGGGTAGGCCGCAGGAGCTTTATAATGATCCCAGCCATCTCAAGGTGGCTCAATTCATAGGAACGCCGACCATCAATACCTTCAACATCAAGCTTCGGGGGGAATTTTTTGAATTCTCTAAGGATGCAAAATCAAAGGTCCTAGCCCTAAGGCCTCAGCATTGCTTTTTACAAAAAAACGGCCTCAAGGCTCAAATTTTCAACATAGAAAACATGGGCAACGAGGTCTTCATCTACAGCAAAATTCTCATCAACGAAGCCGATTGCGTCCTGGTCCTAAGGCCCTGCGAGGCGGAAAATCACCACTTGGGCGATTGCATCGAGGTGGGGTTTGATTTGAGCAAGGCCTTATTTTTTGACGAGGCCAGCAAAAGAATCTCCCTTCAAATTCGGGGCCTGCTGTGAGAAATCCGCTTTCTAGCTTTTTGTGCCTGAGCCCGGCCCTCTTTTTGCTCTTCGTCTTTCTCATCGCTCCCATTTTTTGCGTTTTTGTTTTGAGTTTTAGCGATTACAATCTAGGCTCTGAGGACTTCAACTTCGTGGGCCTAGAAAATTACAAGGCCCTCTTTTCGGACGCGGTATTTTTCACCTCGCTCAAAAACACCCTCCTCTATGTCATCCTCGTGCTACCCCTAAGCATAGTCGGCGGCCTACTCATCGCTCTTTTGATCGAGAGCAGGACGGAGGGGAGGGCGCTTTACCGTGCGTTATTTTTTCTGCCCGTGCTAGCCACTCTCATCGCGATGAGCTTGGTTTGGGAGTATATTTTGCACTCCGAGCTTGGAATTTTTAATCAAATTCTTAGCCTTTTGGGTCTTAGCGGGAGGAACTGGCTCTCAAGCGAGGATACGGTGCTAGCAACCCTAGCCGCCATAGGCATCTGGCAGCAGCTTGGCTACAATATGATCCTCTTTGGCGCGGGACTTTTGAGCATACCGCCCTTTTTGTATGAAGCGGGTAGGCTTGATGGGATGGGCAAATGGGGACTTTTTTTCAAGATCACCCTCCCTCTTTTGACGCCCGTGATGTTCTTCGTCCTCATCATAAACGCCATCAAGGCTTTTCAAATTTTTGACACCGTTCACACCCTTACCCTAGGCGGCCCGCATCATAGCAGCGAGGTTTTGCTTTTCACGATTTATCAGGAGGGATTTATGTTTTTTAGGAGTTCCTACGCAGCGGCGATGTCAGTGATATTTTTGCTTTTCATCCTAGCCTTGAGCCTAGCGAAGATGTATTTTTTCAGGAGGGCATGATGCTATTTTCTTTGGCGCGTCATTTGGTTTTATCCCTTTTGGGTCTTGTTTTTTTCTTCCCTTTTTTGTGGATGTTTTTAAGCAGTCTCAAACATGAAAACGAAATTTTTCAAAACACCTTCCTCCCCCACAAAATAGCCTTTTGGGAAAATTACACCAAGGTTTTAGATACCGGGCTTTTGATGTTTTTATGCAACGGCGCCCTGGTTTGCCTTGCGATTTTATTGTTGCAAATTCTCATCGCCTACCCCTGCGCCTATGCCCTATCCAAGCACGAATTTATCGGCAAAAGAGTGGTTTTCAACCTCATCGTGCTCTGCCTCCTCATACCCACCCAAGCCGTTTGCGTGCCGTGGTATTTGATGATGCATAAATTTGGCTGGCTGGATAGCTATGCGGCCTTGATACTGCCCTTTAGCATCTCTGTTTTTGGAATTTTTCTCATCCGCCAATTCATCAACACCCTCCCCACCGACCTCATTTACGCGGCAAAAATGGACGGGCTTAGTGAGTGGAGCATCATTTGGCGCATTATTTTTCCGCTGACCCTGCCCGCCTTTGTTTCGTTTGGAATTTTTTCAGTCGTAGCGCACTGGAACGACTATTTTTGGCCCCTCATCGCCGTAAGCTCTCCGCAATACTTCACACCGACCCTTGGCATCGTGGGCTTTAGAAATAACGAAGCGGGGATCCAATACGCCCTTTTGATGGCGGCTGCTTGCATCGTCATCCTGCCCCTCATCGTGGGCTTTTTGCTCGCACAAAAACGCTTCATCCAAGGCGTAGCCCACACGGGGATCAAATAACTTTGAAAGGACAAAAATGAAAAAAATTTTAACAATCTTGGCCCTGTGCTCACTGCTACAAGCAAAAACGGAGCTTGTGGTTTCTTACGCTTATGCTTGGTTTAAGCCCCTGCACGAAAAGCTTAAGGAGGAATTTGAAAAGCAAAATCCCGACATTAGCATCACTTTTTTGGCGCCGACTCAAAATTATGAGGAGCAAAGTGCGCGTCTTTTGAGGGAGAAGGTCATCAACAAATTGCCCGATGTGAGCTTTAATTCTTACGCTTATTTGCCGACCTTGGTGGATAAAAATATCCCCCATGAGCTCCATCCAAGCAATGCGCAGGACTTTGGCGAGGGTATCAAAACCACCACGCTGGGGGGTAAAATTTACGCCCTACCCTTTGCGATCAGTATGCCCGTAACCTACTACAACGAGGACTTGATAAGACAGGCGGGCTGGGTGGGGGAGCTGCCAAAGACTTGGGATGAAATTTTCGCCCTCTGCGAGAAAGTAAATGGGCTTGAGGGCAAGAGCTGTATGTATTTTGCCGAAACGGACACTTGGCTGATTTTAGCCCTAGCGCTTCAACGGGGGGGTGCGCTTTTAAACGCCCAAAACAAGGCCGATTTTAGCACGCCTGCCTGGCTGGATACCTTTAAAATTCTTAGCGAATTTCACAGCAGGGCCAAGATGCCCTCGGTGAAAAAAAGCGAGGCTTTGACCTCTTTTAATGCCGGAAATTTAGCCCTGCTCGTGCAAACCTCTGCGGCCCTGGTGCAGACAGAAAAAGCGGTGAATTTCACGCTCAAACTGGGAAAATTTCCTCAGGTCAAGGAGGGCGGCAAACTGCCAGTAGGTGGCTCTTTGGTGATGCTAACCAGTGATAAAAACAAAGAAGCGGCTCTAAAATACATCGACTTTGTTACGGGCTGGGGGAATCAATTCGTCCCGCAATTTACAGGCTATATGAGTGTGAATTCCAAGGCGCACGCACAGCTTGGGGAATTTTACGCGCAAAATCCTAACGCAAAAGTCGCGCCCTCCCAACTGCCCCTGCTCGTGGAGTGGCCTTCATTTCCCGGAAACAATGCCCTAAAGGCGACCAATATTTTATGGCTGAGCGCCGAAAAACTCCTGCTTGGAAAAAGCACAGACTATGAGGGCGTGGCGCGAAAGGCCACCGAGGACATCAATAGGATCTTGCCTTGAGGATCTTTTTTGACTTTGATGGGGTTTTGATTGATAGCTTAAAATTATGGGAAAAGGCCTGCGAACATGCGGCCTCAAAGATGAATTTTCAAGGAATTTTTCCACAAAATCCCTACGCGAAAATCAATCCTGTCTCGCATAAATTCATAGGAGAGAGTCTGGGCCTAAATGGGGTGGAATTTGAAAAATGGGCGGATGCTTATTTTTTAGAGCATTATAGGCAGCTGAGTTTTTTTGAGGGCACGGAGCGAATTCTTGCCGCTTTGAGTGAGGAATTTGAGCTTTACATCCTGAGCGCTAGCAGTGAAATCATCGTCAAGAATGCCTTAGAAAATGCGGGATTTTTGGTGTATTTTAGGGGGCTTTTTTGCGGACAAAATAAGGCTGAGGTTTTGATGCGTTTTGGAGATGGTGCGTCCGTGATGATAGGCGATGCCATCAGTGATGTCGAGGCGGCCTTGAGGGCTGGGGTTTTTTGCATAGGGGTGCTTTGGGGCTGGCAGGATGAGGAGATGCTGCGGCAAAGCTCTGTCTGCGTGAAAAATCACGAAGAGCTTGAATTTCAAATAAGGAAATTTTATGAAAATCATACAAATGACTGACTTGCACTACGGCGGGAAAAATGAGGCGATTTATCACAAAGAGCCCGCGATGATGCTGCGCTTAGCGATAGAGGATATCAATAAAAATCATGGCGATGCGGATTTTGTTTTTTTGACCGGGGACTTGGCGCATCGGGGCAGCGTGGAGGCTTATGCGTATTTGAAGGAGGACTTGGACGCTCTTGCTATGCCCTATTATTTGGTTTTGGGCAATCACGACAGCAGAAAAAACGCCCTGAAAATTTTTGAAAATTTAAGAGAGGATGAAAACGGCTTCATACAATACGCTTTGGAATTTCAAAATGAGGTTTTTTTGATGCTAGACACCCTGCAAGAGGTGGGGCACGGGGGTGAGTATTGCGCGAAAAGAAGGGCTTGGCTGAGGGGACAACTGGAGCGATATGGGGGCAAAAATATTTATCTTTGTCTGCATCATGCGCCCTTTGCAACGGGACTTAGGGCTATGGATAAAATAGGGCTAAGGCAGGAGGATGCGGAGGATTTATACGCTATTTTGCAGCCCTATGATGGGGTGAGACATTTGTTTTTTGGGCATTATCATAGCACGATGTGCGGGAGGTGGGGGAAATTTTCTTTTTCATCGCTTAAGGGTATCAACCATCAGGTGCGGTTGGATTTTCAAAGCGAAGATGAGGTTTTTATTGAATTTAGAAATCCAGAATACTCCCTCATTCTCATTGAAAATGAGGTGCTGAATGTGCATTTTAGGGATTTCAGTCATCAAAGTCAAGCGCTAAGGGAGGACTAAAGCCCCACAGCGCTTAGGGTTTGGTATTTATTCATATAAATTTGCGCTTCAATCTTGCGCATCGTATCCAAGGCCACTTGAACGACAATGAGCACCGAAGTGCCCCCGAAATAAAACGGAACACCCATAAATTTCACCAAAACCCAAGGCAGGGTCGCCACGAGGGCTAGGTAGATAGAGCCTGAGAGGGTCAGGCGGGAGGCGACTTCGTTGAGGTAGTTTGCCGTGCCCTCACCGGGACGAATGCCGGGGATGAAACCGCCTTGCTTTTTGAGATTTTCGGCAATATCCTTAGCGTTGAAAACGATGCTCGCATAAAAATAAGCAAAGAAAATCACAAACAAAAAGGTCAAAATGTGAAAAAAATAGGAATTTGGATTGAGAAAATCGTTGATCGCTAGGATGTAGGGGTTCGTGCTGGTTTGCAAAATGGTCGCGGGAAACATCAAAATCGCACTGGCAAAGATCGGCGGGATGACCCCGCTTAAATTTACCTTAATGGGAATGTAGTTCATGATGCGCTTGTTTTGATTTTGCATCACGACCTTGCGTGAGTAGGAAATGGGAATCCTGCGCTCCCCAAGCTCCACGTAAATAATCACGCCTATGGTTAGCAAAATCAGAACAAAGATCGCAAGGGCGGTTAGAAAATTCATTTCGCCAGAATTGATCTGCCCGACGGTGTGCGAAATGGCTGAGGGTATGGTAGAAACGATGCCCGCAAAGATGATGAGGGAGATGCCATTGCCCACGCCCTTTTGCGTGATCTGCTCCCCTAGCCACATCAAAAGCATGGTCCCTGCTAGCATAGAAATCGCACACAGGGCGATGAAGGTGTTCAAATCCTCCACCATGATGGCACTCGCCCCGCTGCGCCCATGGAGGCTTTGGAGTCCTATTGCCACGCCCACACTTTGCACTAGGGTGATGCCTATGGTGGCGTAGCGGATGATTTGCATGTATTTTTGCATACTGTCGCGCTCTTTTTTCATCTTGCCGATATTGGGGAAGGTCGCCGCAAGAAGCTCCATGACTATCGAGGCCGTTATGTAGGGCATGATCCCCAAAGAAATGATAGAAAAGCGCTCGGCCGCTCCGCCGCTAAAAACATTAAAAAGCCCTAGGGCGTTGTTTTGATTGCTGTTGAAAAATTCCGCGATCACATCGGCATTGACGCCGGGGACGGGCACATAGGCCAAAACCCTATAAGCGAACAAAAACGCCAAGGTGATTAAAATTTTACTGACGAGGGGCCTATTCATCATTTTAGTCCGCTAACGCTGATATTTTCGTCTTTGATTTTAGCCTTTAGATCTTTGGCGCTTTTGCCGATGAGCTTGATTTTGTCGACGGATTTTGAAATTTTATGCACAGATTTGATGCTATCAAGGGTAATTTCGCTCAAATTTTTTACCGCCGTAATCCTTTCAACATTGATAACATAAGGCTTCTTAACCCTAGAAGTAAAACCCACCTTTGGCAATCTCCTTTGAAGCGGCTGCTGTCCGCCCTCAAAGCCCCTTTTTTCATTGTAGCCCTTTCTTGCGGTTTGACCCTTGCCACCTCTGGTGGAAGTCTTACCCATGCCGCTACCCTGACCGCGACCCACTCTTTTAATCTTTCGCGTTGAACCCGCTGCTTTTGTTAAATTCATCATCATCCCTTTAGCATTGTCAAAGCCTTGATAGTGGCGCGCACTACATTGGCGGAGTTGTTTGAGCCTAAAGATTTCGTCAAAATGTCCTTAATCCCCGCAAGCTCCACGATAGGACGCGTAGAGCCGCCCGCGATGACGCCCGTCCCCTCGCTGGCAGGCTTGAGCAAAATTCTACTCGCATTGTATTTCACCTCAACATCGTGAGCGATGGTCGAGCCCTTCGTCTTAACCTCGATCATATTCTTAAAAGCATCATCCACGGCCTTACGCACCGCATCGGGCACTTCCTTAGCCTTGCCATAGCCCACGCCCACAAGTCCCTTTTTATTACCCACGATCACCAGGGCCGTAAAGCGGAATCTCCTACCGCCTTTGACGACCTTAGTCACCCTGCCGATATCAACGATAACCTCTTCAAATTCTTCTCTATTATAATTTTGCATACCCTCTCCCTTACAGCCTGATGCCATTGTCTCTTAGCGACTGCGCTAATGCCGCGATAACGCCGTGATAAACATAGCCATTTCTATCAAAAACGCCCTGCTCGATATTTTTGGCTTTTAAAATTTTCGCAAATTCCGCAGCGATTTTAACTGCTCCCTCTTTGTTCGCCCTGACATTAAGCTTGCGCCCATTAATGGCGGCTAGGGTGTTGTTTTTCACATCATCGATGGCTTGGATGTAAAGCGTTCTGTTGGACTTGAAAACAGAAATTCTAGGATTTTGCTCACAGCCTGAAATTTTAGCTCTAATTCTTCTTTTTCTTTTAATTCTAAGACTGATTTTTCTCTTTAATACCTTTGCTCTCATGTCCGATCCTTACTTCTTAGAGGTTTTGCCCGCTTTGCGGATGATGCGCTCATCGGCGTATTTGACGCCCTTGCCTTTGTATGGCTCAGGCGGCCTGAATTCGCGGATCTGTGCAGCCACCTGTCCCACGACCTGCTTGTCGCTTCCCTTGACGATGACATTGTTTTTATCCACGGCGATTTCAATACCTGCGGGAATTTCGTAGTTAATAGGATGAGAAAAACCAAGACTAAGCTCTAAAACCTTACCCTTTAAAGCGGCTTTGTAGCCCACTCCGTTGATTTCAAGAGTCTTAGAAAAGCCCTCCGTCAGGCCAACGACAATATTATTAGCCAGGGCCCTGTAAGTCCCCCAATAAGCCCTACTCTGCCTATCATCGCCCTTTGGAGAAAAGAGAATTTGACCCTCCTTAATCTCAACATTTACATTTGCTTTTGTATCAAGCTCCTTTGCCAAATTTCCTTTTTTAAATTTAAGCAAAGTGCCCTCTAATTTTACCTCCACGCCATTTGGAATAGCGATAGGTTGCTTACCAATACGAGACATATTTTTCCTTTTTACTTGTCTAGGATATTTCTACTTTTTGAAAGAATGCATACCCAATGCCATAAAAAGCAGATTTACCAAATAGTACATAAAATTTCGCCGCCCACACCCGCTTTAAAAGCCTCATCGTTAGGCAAAACGCCACGACTTGTGCTAACTACGATAGTACCATAACCATTTTTGAAACGCCTGATCGCGTCCTTGCCCTTATACACGCGCCGACCCGGCTTAGAAACCCTTTTGATTTCATTAATCACGCTCTTGCCGCGCTCGTCATATTTCAAAACCACATTGATGAATTTTTTCTTGTCCTCTTCAACGACATTAAAGCTATCAATATAGCCCTTAGCTTGAAAGATCCCCACCAAGGCCTCCACGACATTAGAGTGCAAAAGCTTGGTCGTCTCAAGTCTTCTCATACCTGCATTTCTAATGCGTGTAAGAGAATCTGAAATTATATCGTTAATCATTTCTTCTCCTTACCAGCTTGCTTTTTTAAGGCCCGGGATCAAGCCTTCATTGCCCATTTTTCTAAGGCAAACCCTGCAAATTCCAAAATCCCTATAAACCGAATGCGGACGCCCACAAACCTGACACCTCGTATAGGCACGAACCTGAAATTTAGGCTTTCTCGCTGCCTTTGCTATCATTGATTTTTTAGCCATTTTGTCTTCCTTTTGCAAACGGCACACCAAAAAGCTCTAAAAGCTTTTGTGCCTCTTTATCATTTTGTGCCGTGGTAACGATGGAGATATTCATCCCGTGAGTGCGTAAAATTTTATCATACTCCACCTCAGGAAACATCAGCTGCTCATCAAGCCCAAAATTATAATTCCCACGCCCATCAAAACCATCCCTACTAAGCCCGCGAAAATCCTTCACTCTAGGCAGAGCGATGGAAATGAGCTTGTCGAGAAAGGCGAACATGTTATTTTTTCTTAGGGTTACCATCACGCCCACAGGAAAGCCCTCGCGCACCTTAAAACTCGCAACGGATTTTTTTGCCTTCGTGATGACCGCCCTTTGTCCTGCGATCAAAGAAATGGTATCGGCAATATTTTGCAGGACCTTCTGATCCTTAGCCAATTCTCCAGCACCCACACTAATCACAACCTTCTCAAGAGCAGGGATAAGCATAGGATTTTTAATATCAAATTCCTTTACCAAAGCCACTTTAATACTTTGATGATATTTTTCTTTCAATCTCATAGCCCTCTCCTAAATTTTCGCCACATTAGAAATATCCATAGGCATTTCTTTATTAACAAAGCCTCCATTTGGATTTTTCTCGCTGGGCTTGATAGCCTTTTTAGCGATTTTGCAACCCTCAACAACCACCTTAAGAGTCTTAGGATACACTGCTAAAACCTTGCCTGTTTTTCCCTTATCATCACCTGCGATAACCTTAACGCTATCACCTTTTTTAATTTTTAACTTCACCGCCATTACAATACCTCCGGTGCTAGTGAAACGATTTTCATAAAGCCACCATAGCGCACTTCTCTGCCAACAGGTCCAAAAATACGCGTTCCTACAGGCTCTCTTTTAGCATCAAGAATCACTGCGGCATTTTCGTCAAAGCGGATCAAAGAGCCATTATCCCTGTGAATTTCTTTTTTCGTCCTAACGATAACCGCCTTGACGACCTGACCCTTTTTGACCTTCCCGTTTGGCAGGGCTTTCTTAACCGATGCGACTATCACATCACCTATGGTAGCGTAACGCCTCTTGCTACCCCCCAAAACCTTAATGCACATTAATTCTTTTGCACCGCTATTATCCGCAACTGCAAGTCTTGTAAAACTTTGTATCATCACTCAGCTCCTGCTATTAATACAGATTTTAAGCGAAAAGCTTTTCTTTTTGAAAGCGGCCTGCACTCCACCGCCACGATCACATCTCCAACTTTAGCTTCATTTTTTTCATCGTGAATTAAATATTTTTTAAAGCGTTTAACGATTTTTCTATACCTTGGATGAACGACCTTTCTCTCCACCAAAACGCTCACCGTTTTTTCCCCAGCAATCTTCACAACAACGCCTTGAATTTCTCTTTTAAATGCCATAATCCATCCTTATCTTAAAGCGTTGATTGCTGTGTTGATTCTGGCAATGTCTTTTTTAACTTGACTAATTTCTTTAGGATTAGTAAGCTGCATTGTTTTTAGCTTTTGTTTTAGAGTAAATAAAAGCAACTTTTTCTCTTTTAGCATAGCACCAAGCTCGGCTGCGGTTTTATCTTTAATCTCAGTATATTTCATTTTGACTCTCTCTTGTAACGAATTTCGTCTTGAACGGCAACTTATGCATAGCCAAAGTTAAAGCCTCTCTCGCCATTTCTTCGCTAACGCCTGCCATTTCATAGATAATGCGTCCGGGCTTAATATTCATCACCCATTCCTCAACGCCGCCCTTACCCTTACCCATGCGCGTTTCTAAAGGCTTTTTCGTCAAAGGCTTGTCGGGAAAAACTCTAATCCAAGTCTTGCCCTGTCTCTTAACAAAGCGCGTCAGGGCGATACGCGCCGCCTCAATCTGGCGTGAATTTATACGCCCAGCCTCGGTCGCTTTGAGTGCAAATTCACCAAAGGTAAATTCTGTCCCCCTGCAGGCGTAGCCTCTGTTACGCCCCTTCATCATCTTGCGATATTTCGTTCTTTTTGGCATCAACATGATCATTTACTCCTTCTCGTGCGTCTTGTCTT
This sequence comes from Campylobacter sp., assembly GCF_030528245.1. GTDB lineage: Bacteria > Campylobacterota > Campylobacteria > Campylobacterales > Campylobacteraceae > Campylobacter_D. The sequence continues at coordinate 5,542 of NZ_JAUMZG010000026.1, read as the reverse complement.
CTTTGCAGCATCATCCTCATTTTTTTCAGCTTGGAAGCCCTTTTGTAAAACCTCGCCTTTAAAAATCCACACCTTAACGCCTATATTTCCATAAGTCGTCCTAGCCTCTGCAAAACCATAATCAATCTTAGCCCTTAAAGTATGAAGCGGAACACGCCCCTCAAGATACCATTCCGTTCTTGCCATTTCAGCTCCGCCCAAACGACCCGAAACCGAAACCTTAATCCCTTTCGCTCCCGCTTTTTGTGCGCCTTGAATCACTTTTTTCATCGCCCTTCTAAAGGCTATTCTTTTTTCAAGCTGCGTCGCAACACTTTCTGCGGCAAGCTGTGCCGAAGAGCCTGCTTTTCTTTCTTCTTTGATGTTAATATTGACATCCTTCCCAATCAAATCCTGCAATTCTTTCTTCAAAATATCAACATCGCTTCCCTTTTTGCCGATGATGATCCCCGGCCTTGCGGCCACTACGGTAACGCGAAGTTTTTTAGCCGTTCTTTCCACTAAAATTTGAGAAATCCCCGCGTAATAAAGTTTTCTTTTCAAAAAAGCCCTAATTTTATAATCCTCACCGATATTTTCTACCAAATTTGCCTTAGTGGGAAACCATCTTGACTCCCAATTTCTATTAATTCCCAGTCTTAGACCAATTGGATTTACTTTTTGTCCCATTTAGCTTTCCTTTTTTGCTATTTTTTTAGGCGTTGGAGCTTTTTCTGCGGGGGCCTTTTTTTCCTCAGGTTCAAATTTTTCCACCTCAACCAAAATGTGAGAAGTAGGCTTTCTAATGCGACTTGCACTTCCCCTAGCACGCGGACGAAATCTCTTAAGCACAGCCCCCGCATCAACACGGCAGCTTTTTACCACGACCTCATTAGCCTCAAAGCCACCATTTGCCACCGCACTCGAAATAGCGTTAGCGATGAATTTAGCGCCCTTATTTGGCATAAATTTCAAGCTCGCCATAGCAAGTTCAGCGTTCATACCCTGAACCTCTCTTGCGATAAGCCTCGCCTTAGTAGGAGATAATCTTATGAATTTAATCAATGCTTTACTCATAGCTTCCTCCCTACTTGCCAATCTTCTTTTGCACAGAGCCCTTATGGCCTTTAAATGTGCGTGTTGGCGCAAATTCGCCAAGCTTATAGCCAATATGATTTTCCGTGATATAAACGGGGATAAAAACCTTGCCATTATGGACATTAAAGGTTAGCCCTATCATATCGGGGATAATGGTGCTTCTGCGCGACCAAGTTTTAATCGGTTTATTATCATTAGCCTTTTTTGCTGCGATGACTTTTTTCATTACATGCTCATCAACGAAAGGACCTTTTTTTAGAGACCTAGCCATCTTATTTTCCTTTTCTTCTTGAAATTATGAGTTTATCACTAGCTTTTTTGCGGCGTGTTTTTGCACCCTTAGTTGGTTTGCCCCACGGAGTTACAGGGTGGCGGCCTGAATTTTTCTTACCCTCACCACCGCCGTGTGGGTGATCGACTGGGTTCATCGCCGAACCTCTAGTTTGCGGACGAATTCCTCTATGACGGTTGCGTCCAGCCTTGCCTATGGTAATGTTTGCCCATTCTTCATTACCAACCTCACCAATGCTAGCCATGCACTCTGCCAAAACCTGCCTCATTTCACCGCTTGCAAGTCTTAAAATGACATATTTTTCTTCCTTACCCATAAGCTGCGCGTAAGCACCTGCTGAACGAATCATCTGTCCGCCCTTGCCCGGCTTTAACTCGACATTATGCACTATGGTTCCCACAGGGATATTTTTAAGCTTCATAGCATTGCCCGGCTTTATATCAAGACCACCCTCAGCCGCTGAAATTTTGTCGCCAACTTTTAGCCCTCTTGGTTGCAAAATGTATCTTTTCTCACCATCTTTATAAGCGATTAAAGCAATGCGACAATTTCTATAAGGGTCGTATTCTATCGCCTCAACCTTGCCCTCAATGCCAAATTTACGGCGTTTAAAATCAATAATCCTATAAAGCTTCTTCGCTCCCGCTTCTTTATGACGGCTTGTAATGCGACCATAGCTATTGCGTCCTGCGTGAGCTGGAAGTTTGATAAGTAGTGAGCGAACGCTCGGCTTTGCCGTGATGTCTTCTGAACTTAATCCTGTAATGTATCTTCTACTTGGAGTATAAGGTTTATAAGTTTTAATCGCCATCTTAAGCCTCCGTATTTTCTAAACTGACGCCCTCAGGCAGCTTCACATAGAATTTTTTATAATCATTCCTCTGCCCCAAACGACCCTTAAAGCGTTTGACTTTTCCATTCATTTTCAAAGAATTGATGCTTTGAGGCGTTACGCCAAAATATTCTTTCAATACCGACTTCAAGCCCGTTTTTGTCATCTTTGGCGAAGTCTGGATGACAACCACGCCAAGCTCCTGCAAATTCAAACTCTTTTCCGTGTAGAGTATCGTTTTTATATCCGTAATATCCGCCATGATCATCCCTCTTTTGTAATCGATTCCAATGCCGATTTTTCTACAATCACCGCATTAAACACAGAAACCAAATAAGCATTGACCTCTGTCAAATCCACAACATAACAATTGGCTAAATTTCTATACGCAAGAAACGTTTTTTCATCCAGTAAATCCTTCACAATCAACGCATCCTTAAGCCCAAGCTTTTTAATCACCGCGTTTGCGTCTTTTGTTTTACCGCTTTCTATGGTTAAAGCATCGACTGCAAAAAGAGCATTTTTAAGCGCCTTATCAGCCAAAGCCCTCTCAAGTGCGAGTCTTTTCTGCTTTTTATTGACCTTTTGAAAATAATTTTTTTCATTTTTAGGACCAAAAGCAACCGCACCGCCGACCCAAACATTCGTCCTTGTCGAACCTGCTCTCGCACCGCCGCGTCCCTTTTGCCTCCAAGGCTTCTTGCCACCACCACGGACCTCGCTTCTGCCCTTAGTATGAGCGGTGTTTGCTCTTAAACTTGCAAGGTAAGATTTCACATACAAATAAAGATTATGTGGATTTATCTCTGCGTATTTTGAAGGCAAGTCAAGTTCGCCTGATTTCTCAAACTTTTCGTTTAAAACAACCACCTTACTCATTTTGCAATCCTCACTCTACCCATAGCACCGTTAAAGCCCGGCACCGCACCTTTTAACACCAAAATTTTATTTTCCGCATCGTAAGATACAAGCTCGTTTTTGACGCTCACCTTTGTATTTCCATAATGCCCAGCCATCTTCATGCCCGGCTGCACCCGACCCGGCCACTCTCTATTGCCGATAGATCCGTGCCTTCTGTGAAATCTTGAACCATGACTCGCAGGACCGCCGCCAAAATTATGCCTCTTCATCACGCCGCTATAACCGCGTCCTTTAGAATTGAAACTGACTTTTAAAATTTTCGCTTCATTTAATGGACTTTCATCTAAATCCCCAGCTTCAGTATTTGCGACCTCTAGGGTTGCGAAACGATTAAATTCTTTTGAAAGATTGTATTTTTTTTGAATTCCAGTCACGCACTTGTTACTCGACTTGCCTTTAGAATAAGCCACCAAAGCCTTGTCCCCTTTCACCTCGCAAACCTTAGCGCTCACCACTCTAAGTAAAGTTACAGCGATGCTTGGATTACTTACGGTTCTACTCATTCCTATTTTCTCTACGATATATTCCATATTTTATCCTTTATTTTCCCATAGCCCTGACCTCAACGCTCACCTCTGGCGCCAAATCAAGTTTCGTCAAAGAATCAACCGTGTCGGGAGTAGCCGCTACAATGTCTAGCATCCTCGCGTGAATTCTCATCTCAAACTGCTCTCTTGAATCTTTATTAATGTGAGGAGATTTTAAAACCGTATAGCGCTTGATCTTCGTAGGTAGCGGCACCGGACCTCTAATATCCGCACCCGTTCTCTTGACAGCCTCCACAATCGCTGCAACTGTTCTGTCTAGTACTCGATGGTCATAAGCTTTAAGCTTAAGCCTTATTCTTTCCATAATTTTTCCTTTAAAAGAACTCGTTAGTTTTAGGCCAACCAAAAAAGCCGAAGTCTAATCAAACCATCATTTAAAAGTCAAGGAAATTTAGGAATTTTTTGCTTTTTTGTCCTTTTAATAGGGAAAAAATAGCAATTTCACCCGCGCAAATTCTCAGTCCCTCTCCCAAATGCGCAAAGGCTCCAAAGTCCTATTTTGCCAACGCAAACACGCAGGATTTGCATTAAAGCGGCCATGAAATTTAAGCCTTAATCATAGCCGCTATATTTGCTTAAATTTTTCTTAATCTCCAGCCCCCAAGACTCCCACAGCCTCGCCCTGAATTTCACCCGCCTCCTCGCCTCACTCGAAGGCTTAAATTCCATCCCACAATGACTATTGGGCTTTTACTTTACGGGATTTTTAAGCTTAAATTCACCCCATTCATTTTGATAAAAAAGTTCTCGGTTGTAGTGCTTTTCTATGATGCTCCAAAATTTAGCCTTGCTGATGCCCAAAAAGTCGCAAAAATCCTCCACGCATTTTTGGTCAAGATTATGGTCTTTTTCACGCACCGCTTTCACCGCCTCCTCCCTACTCATCAGTCCATAACGCACAAAGCGTGAAGCATAGTCGCAGGTCATCGCGTGGCCGAATTTTGGGTATTTCATCCACGAGTGCACGATGTAAGCACGGCTATCGACTTGGTCAAAATGATCAAGGCAGTGTGTGCGCTCCCACTCACCGCTAAGGTTCGTAAAGCCTCTACTTTTCGCAAAGATATAGTTAGAGTAAGAATTCCACGGGATGAAGTAGCTCAAATAAATCGGCTCAAGCTTATCCAAATCATCGCGCGCAGGGTCAAAGAAAAGCTGCAAATTCTCCTCTTTTATCTCATCGTCAATAAACTCACTCAAGTCCAAATCACTCGCCACCCCGTTGAGAAATATCCCCTTAGCGCTTGGCGTCTCCACCGCGTCCCCCCCGCCATATTCATAGCTCACATTTTCACCATAAACCAAAAGCGGCGTGTTGAATCTCAAAGCCATACCAAAAGGATAGCTATAAATGAGGCGGTCAATGAACCAAGTCGGTTTACCATATTTTTCAAAGGTTTTAAGCATCACCTTTTTTTGCGTTTTGATGTCGGGCTTTAGTGTGATCAAGTGGCAGCCAAATTCCTCGCTTAAATTGCGTAGATTTTTCCGCCCCGCCTCCGTCATCGCAAAATTATCCTCCACACTGAAAAGTACGGGATTCATCCCCAGTCTCTCCTTCATCATATGCACCTGAAAATGGCTATCCTTACCCCCACTCACCGCAATGGCACAATCATACTCAAATTGACCATTACGGCGGCGATGCTTATCACAAAGCGCTTCAAGCTCCCTAAAACGCGCCGCGTAGTCGGTTTTTTCTTTATTTTTGTGATTGATGCAGGCTGAGCAGATATTTTTCCCGCTCTCATCCACGCTAAATTTCAGTCCCGGCCTCGTATCAGGCATCACACAATAATCGCAATATTTCATTTTTTTCTCCTTTTCTATGTTCTTTTTAGCGGACGGAGTAAATCCGTCCTAAAAGAACCA
>NZ_JAUMZG010000025.1 GCF_030528245.1 Campylobacter sp. | reverse complement strand
CGACCAACCGGTTATGAGCCGGTTGCTCTAACCAACTGAGCTATAAATCCGCTAAAAATCGGCGATTATAATAATTTTCACTTAACATTATTTTAACCCCAGCTTCTTATCCGCCCAAAAAAATTTAAAAGTGATCAAATGCTGCAAAATTCCAAAAAATATCATGAAAGTGGTGAAAGAACTACCCCCGTAGCTGAAAAACGGCAGGGGTATCCCCACGACGGGCGCAAAGCCCACAGTCATCGAAATATTAACCGCCGCGTAAATGAAGATAAACAAAGCCACGCAATTGATCACAACCCTCGTAAAATAATCCCGCTCGAATTTGTAATTGAGACTCAAAAGATGAAAAATCAGCAAAACATAAAGCAAAACAAGCCCTAAGGCTCCGAAAAATCCAAATCTCTCCACAACATAAGCAAAAATAAAATCGCTCGTAGAAATGGGCAGGAATTTAGAATGCGTCTGCGTGGCCTCGTCCTGCACCTTGCCCGTCAGTCCGCCGCTACCTATAGCGATGATGGATTGTGCGACCTGATGACTGGGCTTTTCGGAGAGAAAATCGTGTATTCTCTGCTTCTGATAGGGCTTTAAAAGATGCGTGTAAATCACGGGTGAGCTTAGGATTATCGCCAGCAAAATGCTGAGCCAAATTTTATAATTCACCCCGATGATGAAAAGCATCCCAAAGCCCACGATAAGCAGCACGCTAGCCGTTCCAAGATCGGGCTCTTGTAGGATGAGCGCGAAGGGCAAGAGGATGAAAAAGCTGAGTTTTGAGAATTGCTTGAGCCCGTAGCCCCCTTTTGGAGGAGGATTTTGATGGATGAGGTAGGCTAGCATCAAAATAAAACTTGGCTTAAAAATTTCTGATGGCTGGATGGTGAAGTGCGTGAAGGGGATTTCAAGCCATCTTTTGGCGCCTAAATTTTCCACGCCGAACACATCTACGCTCAAGAGCAAGGCGATGTTAAACCAATAAAGCATAGGAATGAGCCACATTAATCTTCTAAAAGGCAGGAAAAAGCACACTCCAAAGACAAAAATTCCTACGCAAATATAGACAAATTGCTTCTCTGCTAGACGTGTGTTGGCCTCGTAAATCAAAAAATAAGAAAGCAAAACGATCGGAAAGATCAAAATGGGCTGCATGTAGTCAAAATGCGTGAAGACTCTTCTGTCGGGTTTTAGCATGGATGATTTGCCTTTGATTATTAAAAAAGTGCGATTATACGCCAAATTTATAAATTGCGAAGTGGATTGATGCAAAATTTTTTGGTTGATGAGGCTTCAAGGCTTGACATTTTTGTCGCTAAAATTACCCAGCAAAGTCGCTCGAGCGTGGCCTCTCTCATCAAAAACAACTGCGTCTGTGTCAATGAAATCATCCAAAATAAAAATTCCCTCAGGCTCAAGGTGGGCGACACCCTCACCCTACTCCCTCCCAGCCCTCAAAAGCCCAGCGCGAAATATGCGGCGCATTTTGAAGTGGGGGTGCTTTTTGAGGATGAGGACATTTTGGTTTTGAACAAACCCAGCGCTCTGGTCGTTCACCCTGCCCCCAGCGTCAAAGAGCCCACCCTTGTGGATTGGCTCATTCAAAGGCGATACACGCTTTCAAATTTGGGCGGAGAGTTCAGGGCAGGGCTTGTGCACAGGCTCGATAAAGAAACAAGCGGCGCCATCATCATCGCCAAAAATAACCCCTCCCATCGCGATTTAAGCCTGCAGTTGCAAGATAAAAGTTTGGGCAGAATTTATCTTGCATTAATAGACCTGCCACTCAAAGAGACTAAAATGGTGGTCGATAAGCCTCTCGTGCGCTGCCCCAGTAATCGCATCAAAAAAATGGCCATTGAGGGCTGCGTTAGAGGCGCGAAAGAGGCTAAAAGTGCCTTTGTGAGCCTATGTAGTGGGAGCCAAACCCACCTCATCGCCGCGAAGCTTTTTAGCGGACGCACGCATCAAATCAGGGCGCATTTGGCGAGCTTGAACCGCCACATTTTGGGCGATGAGCTTTATGGTTACAGGGGTGGGGGGGATTTAAGAATAATGCTTCACGCTTATTTTATCAGCTTCATCCATCCAAAAACGCGCGAAAAAATTCACATCAAAGCGCCCTTGATGAGCGATTTTAAGCAAATTTTAGAAAAAAAATTATCCCTAGGAGAAGATGATGAGAAAATTTCATTGCATTCTTTGCTTGACTTGTTTGATTTTTAGCGGCTGTGCTGTGAGTGGGCTTGGCAGTGGCGATCAGGCCATGCTAGATGAAAATTTGCCCAAGGTTGAAAAGCTTAAAAGCATGAGCGATATGAGCGATGTCGCCTTTGAATGGGAGCCCCTGTATGGCGAAAATTTCAAGGGTTTTTATCTCTACAGGGCTAGCGTGGAGGAGCCTGAATTCAAGCTTATCGCTACCCTCAAGGACAAATTCCAAACCCACTATGTCGACTCAGGACTCCAGCCCGACACCCTATACCAATACATGATGCGAACCTTCAACAAGCAGGGGCATATTTCTGGGCCCGGCAAGGTGGTGGAGGTGAGGACCCAGGTGCGACCGGAGGCGCTTTCTTTCGTGCAGGCACTCACAAATTTACCCGGGCGCATCAAACTCATTTGGCGCCCTCATTACGATTTACGCATCAATGCTTACCGCATTGAAAGGGCGGGCGAGGATGGGAAATTTAAAAAAATCGCCACGGTTAAAAACCGCTTGAGTGCCGAGTATATCGATGAGGATCTTAGGGCGAATGAGCGCTTTAGCTACCGCGTGTTTGCCCTCACTTTTGATGGGGTGCAAAGTGAGCCCGGTGAAATTTTGCACGCCCTTAGCAAGGCCCTGCCGCCTGAGGTGACGCAGCTGAGTGCGAGCACGGATTTGAGCGGTAAAATCCTCCTCACTTGGGACGCGCCAGCTTATGAGGATTTTTCTTATTTTAAAATTTATGCGAGCTCTTCTAGCTTTTTGCCCTTCAGCCTCCTTGCCAAAAGCGATAAAAACAGCTACGAGGACAGGGTGAGCGGTGCGGGGGTGCGCAAGCAGTATAAGGTTACGATGGTCGATAAAGACGGGCTTGAGAGTCCCTTACCAAAAAATGGGGTCGAGGGCAGGACGCTTGGAATTTTAGCAAGTCCTAGCATCATCCTCGCGCAAAGCACGAGTGAGGGGATTATCGTGGAGTGGAGCGATAATGACGCGAGGGCAGTGGAATACGAAGTCAAGCGCTATGGCGGCGAGCAAAGTGCTATTTTTAAGGGCATCAAGGAAAAAAGACTCAAAGACATCAAGGCCCTGCCTGGGGTGGAGTATAGCTATGAGGTGGTGGCGATCGATGAGCTGGGGGTGAGATCTGAGCCCTCCATCAGGGTCAAAGCGGCGCAGTGATGCCCAATTTCAAAGCAAAAAAGCTCAAAGCGCTCACTTTTCCCTTTCACAAAGACGGGGTGCGCTTTCTTTACAAAGCAGAAAATGAGAAAGTAATGCTCATTTTGACCCAGTGCCCGGATGAGAGCTTTTTTTTGCAAATCAAACGGGACGAAAACGGATGGCTCATCAAGGCGGATAAGCATTCTAGGCCCTCAAAAATGGACTATTTGCAAGGGGCCCTGCAGCTTTTTATGGAGAATTTTTGCGAGGGGGTTTATTTTAGTGCCCTTGCCTTGAAAAATAAGGCCCTAGCAGGACCCACAAGCCTCATAGCGAGGGATTTTCAAACGCTTTTAAAGAGGGTGGAGGGGCGGAAAATTTTCATAGAAATCGGCTTTGGCTCGGGGAGGCATTTGCTTTTTCAAGCGAGAGAAAATCCCGAAATTTTAATGCTTGGCATTGAAATTTACACTCCCGCCCTCACGCAAGTTGCAAAGCTGGCCCGTGCGCAAAATTTAGAAAACATCATCCTCATACAAAGCGATGCGCGGCTTTTGTTGAGCGTTTTAGAGGCCAATTCGGTGGCGAAAATTTTTTTGCACTTTCCTGTGCCCTGGGAGGATAAGCCGCATCGGCGCGTGGTGAGCGGGGCCTTTTGCAAGGAGTGCGCGAGGGTGCTAGAGGCGGGGGGTAGCTTTGAGCTTCGCACGGATAGTTTGGAGTATTTTGATTTCAGTCTGAGGGAATTTTTAAAATTTGAGCAAGCCTGTTTTGGCCTCAAAAAAAATCAAAATTCAAGCATTGCGAGCAAATACGAGGAGCGCTGGAGGAGGCAGGAAAGGGACATTTATGATTTGTCGGTGTGGAATTTGAGTGTAGAAGAAGAGAGAAAAAAAGAGGGTTTGCTGGGGGAATTTGACCTTGAAAAATGGCATTTGAGCGAGGAGGAGCTGGGGAAATTTTGCGAGAAATTTCGCAATCAAAGCTTCAAGGGGGAGGATTATTTTTTGCATCTTGAAAGCCTCTATAAAAGCGAGAGGGGGGTGGTTTTAAAACTAGCCTTTGGCAGTTTCAACAGCCCTGAACATAGCTATTTGCTCTTAAACGAGGGCGTGAGTTTTATCTTCAAGCCACCCTTTAAGACGCGAGAAAATTTGAGAGCCCTTGCAAAGCTTAAAGAAATTTTAACTGGAGTGATTTCTTAAAATTTAAGCAAAAATAAAGCAAAATCACGAAAAGCGGAGGGAGAGGGAGCGCAATGGCAAATCTTATAGAGGCGAAAAAAATGACGCTGGGCTATGATGAGCTGGTCATTAGGGAGGCGAGTTTTGGCTTTAAAAATGATGATTTTGTCTTCATCACGGGCAAAAGTGGGAGCGGGAAAAGCACGCTTTTGAAGTCGTTTTATGGGGATTTGGAACTGATGTCGGGTGAGCTTGAGGTCTGCGGTGCGAGGATGAAAAAAATAGGCAATTTGGAGCTTTTGAATTTGCGCCAGAGAATAGGCATTATCTTTCAGGACTATAAACTCATACAGGAGTATAGCATTGAGAAAAATGTGATGCTGCCCCTGATGATAAAGGGCTATTCTAAGAAGGTCTGCCAAGAGCAAGCGGCCAAGCTTTTAAAGCATGTGAATTTGACCTTCAAGGCAGATAAAAAGCCCGATCAGCTTTCAGGGGGTGAGCAGCAGAGAGTGGCGATGGCTAGGGCTTTGGCACATAATCCTAAGCTTTTGCTTTGTGATGAGCCTACGGGGAATTTGGACGAGTATTCCTCAGACATCATTTGGACGCTTTTGAAGTCGGCCAGAGAGCTTTTGGGCACTTGCGTGGTGGTGGTAACGCACAGAATTCCTAGCAATTTGAGGCTCAATTACAGAAGATTCAATATAGAAAATGGAAAAATGAATGAAATTTTTTAAAACGCACTTGTCTTTGATTTTATCACTACTTTTTATGATGTTCGCCTTTGAATTCATCCTCATCACCAACGCCACGCTCAATCATTATAGAGAGCTTGCTAATAAAGACTACAACATCATCATCACCAGCACGATAGATTTGGACGCAAAAGCGCTCAAAGAAAAAATCAGCGCCCTCACAGGGCTTGAGCCCTTGGATCCCAAGGAGCTCATCGAGCGTTTGCGCAGCGATATTTCGGATAAAAATTTGCAAGTTTTGCGGAATTCTCTGCCCCAATTTTACAGCCTAAGGCTTGAGTATTTGCCCCCGCAAGATGAGCTTGATGCCATCAAAAAGGAGCTTTTAGGCATCAAGGGCGTTACGAAGGTCGAAACCTTCGCCAAAACGCACGATAAGGTCTATTCTCTGCTGGTTTTGATGCAATTGACCTTTTGGATTTTTCTCTTCATCATCATCATTTTAAGCTTTATTTTATTTTTAAAGCAAATGCGCATTTGGCTTTATGAGCACACGCAGAGGGTGGAGATCATGTGTCTTTTTGGAGCGCCTTTTTGGTTTCGCTCCTTTATGCTTTATCGTGTCGTTTTTGTGGATTGCTTGATCGCCTTTGTGATTTTGCTACTTTTTTTCACGCAAATTTATCATTTTCCCTTCGTGCAATCTGTCCTACAAAGCGCCGATTTGACCCTGCCGCGGATAAATTTTTTCCTGCATCTTAGCCTCATTTTTTTAGGCACGCTGGCCGTGTGTATGCTTTGTGTGAATTCTGTGATGTTTAGGGTGAAAAAATGAGAAAAATTTTCCTGCTTTTTTGTTTTTTGAATTTTGAATTTTTAGCGGGTAATATCAGCGAAAAAACAAGGGATTTGAAAGAAAATCAGCGCATCCAAGAACAATTGGGTAAAAAACTGGAGGACCTGGCCGCTGATATTCTAAGCGGGGAGAAAAAGCTAAAAAATTTAAGCCATCAAATCGAGCTTTTAAGCGCGCAAACCTCCAAATTAGAATCCTCAGCAAAAATTCAAAACAAAGAGCTTAGTGCGCTTAGCGCTCAAAATGAAGAACTGCTTAAGATAAAAACGGCCATGGAAGGTAAGATCATCGCCCTGATAGCGAAGGATTTTGCCTATGATTTGCCCATTCCGCAGGGTTATATTGAAAGCGAGGAAAGCTTCATGGCTTTTGAAATTTTAAGCGGTCTGGATAGGGTTTTGAGTGATGAAATTTCAAAGCTTTCGAGGGACTATGAGGGGGTGAATTTGCTCATCGATACCAAGCAAAAGCAGATCGAAAAAATCAACACCAATCTCAAAAGCTACCATGAGCAAATCAAGCAACTGCAGCTTTTAAGGCAAAAGCAACTCGATGAAATCAACAAACAAAAAACCGATCGAGGCATTTACGCTAAAAAACTTGACAAGCTCAAGGCCGAGCAAAGTGAGCTAAGGGCCACGCTTGACTCACTAAAAATCATCGATAAAAAGGAGCAGGAAAGGGAGCAAAATGCGGATACGAAGGTGGCGAAAAATACTAACTCCGTGCGACAAATCGGCTCAAGCTATCAAAACAGCAGCGTGAAAAAATATGTGGGCAAAAAGACCATCGCGCCGCTTGATTCTTTCGTGGTGAAGCAGAAATTTGGCAATTATATCGACCCCATTTATAACATTAAAATTTTCAATGAAAATGTCGTGCTAAGGAGCAACAAACAAGATGCCACCGTGCGTAGCGTTTTGGACGGCAAAATCGTCTTTGCCAAGGATACAAGCATGCTCCAGCGCGTGGTGATCATCGAGCATAATGATGGAATTCATACCATTTATGCGCATTTGGATAAGATCGCTCCCACCATCAAAGTGGGCAAAAGCATCAAAAAAGGCTCTGTGGTTGGGAGGATAAAAAATGACTTGACCTTTGAGGTAACGCAAAAAAATTTTCACATCAACCCTTTGGAGTTGATCAGCTTGAATTAACTGAATTTTAAAACAAATCCACTACAATCACGACAAGGAGGAACGATGCGGACTACAAAGAGGGTTTTGGTTAAATTTTCAGGCGAGGCTTTGGCGGGAGAAAATGGCTTTGGGATTGAAAATTCCATACTCAAATTCATCGCTTCTGAAATCAAAGAATTGGCCTTAAATGACATTGAAGTCGGCATAGTCATCGGCGGTGGGAACATCATGCGCGGAGCCCTAGCGGCTAAAGGCGGCCTCATCAAGCGCACAAGCGGGGATCACATGGGGATGCTAGCGACTGTGATTAACGCCATCGCCTTGCAGGAGGCTTTTGAGAGCTATGGACTTGATGTGAGGGTGCAAAGCGCCATACAGATGGAGGCCTTTTGCGAGACCTACATCATGCGCAGGGCGCAGAGGCATTTGGAAAAGGGACGGGTGGTTATCTTCGCTGCAGGTACGGGCAATCCTTACTTCACCACAGATACTACGGCGATTTTAAGAGCGGTGGAGATCGATGCGCAGATGGTCATCAAGGCGACAAAAGTCGATGGTGTGTATGATAAGGATCCTCATAAATTCAGCGATGCGGTATTTTTAAACGCGCTTAGCTATGATGAGGCGATGCAGGATAATATTAGGGTTATGGACGATACGGCCATCGCTTTGGCGAAGGATAATGCCCTGCCCATAGTGGTTTGCAATATGTTCAGGGAAGGAAATTTACTCAAAATCATACGAGGCGATACGAGCCTTTGTTCTATCGTTCAAAATTAAAAGGAGAAAACATGCAAAGGATTGAACAAATCACCGCAAAGGCCCTAGAAAAAATGGGAGATGATCGCTACTTGCTTTCTTTGGTTGTGGCAAAAAGGGCCGAGCAGTTGGCCGCTGGGGCCGCGCCTTTGATAGGCCTTGATAACCACAAGCTGAAATTCACTGACATAGCCCTGCAAGAAATCGCAGAAAGCAAAATCGCCTTAGAGGGTCTCGTTGAAAATAATCGATGAGGAAATTTTACTGGTTCAACTCATTGAGAATGTCAAAAACTGCAGGGATTTAGAAGGGGCCAAGGCCATTTTATACAGCGTTTGCCGGAGGGATGCCCTTTTGGAAAAGGCGCTGGATCGCTGCATACAATTTCACGAAGGACAAAGGCGCAAAAGCGGAGAGCCCTACGCCGTGCATCCCATTTTGGTCGCGAGTTTGGTAGGCTTTTTGAGTGAAAACAGAGCGACCATCTTAGCCGCCCTTTTGCACGATGTGATCGAGGACACGAGCTGCACCGAGGAGGAGCTCAGGGAGCAGTTTGGGAGTGAGGTTTTGAGACTGGTTTTGGGACTGACTAAAATCATAGAAATCAGAGAGGATAATCTCATCAGCTCAGACTCACAAAAAAACCTCACAAAGTCCGCCCTTACCTTTAGAAATATGCTTCTTGCTAGCATTGAGGATGTGGGCGTTTTGATCGTCAAGCTTTGCGACAGACTTCACAACATGCTCACGCTCAGTGCCCTAAGAGAAGATAAGCAAAAGCGCATCAGCGAAGAAACCTTAGTCGTCTATGCACCCATAGCCCACAGGCTTGGAATTTCAAGCATCAAAAACTATCTCGAAGATCTAAGCTTCAAGCATCTTATGCCCGATGAATACCATCAAATTTTCAATTACATCAACTCCAACGACCAGCAAATGCAGCTAAGTTTGAATGAATTCATCTCCAAAATCGAGCTTTTATTTTTAAGCAACGGCTTCAGGCAGGGCACTTTCAAGATACAAAAGCGCATCAAGCACAGCTACTCCATCCACCTCAAGATGCAAAGGAAGGGCATAGGCATCGAGGAGGTTTTGGATTTGCTGGGGGTGAGAATTTTGGTGGAAAAGGTGAGCGATTGCTATTTGGGCTTGGGGATTTTGCACACGCATTTTAACCCCCTCATCTCCCGTTTTAAAGACTACATCGCCCTGCCAAAACAAAACGGCTACCAAACCATCCACACGACCATTTTTGACACGAAAAACATCATCGAGGCGCAAATTCGCACCTTTGACATGCACAAAATCGCCGAATTTGGCGTGGCCGCCCACTGGAAGTATAAAGAAGATGGCAGTTTGGCAGCGCCCAAGCTTGACTGGCTTAGCGACATTTCAATGCAAAGCGTGCATAATCTTGAAAACGCCGAGCACTACAACGCCATCGAGCTTTACGAGTATGCTAAGGATAGCCTGTATGTGGAGGATGTGGCGGTTTACTCCCCCAAGGGGGAAATTTTTACCCTGCCGCGGGGCGCTACGGTGCTGGACTTTGCCTACGAGGTGCACACCAGAGTGGGGCTTCATGCTAAAAGCGCCTATGTCAATCGCGTCAAGGTGCCCCTGCTGACTGAGCTTAAAAACGGCGACATCGTTCGCGTGGTAACGAGCACGGATAAATTTTATCGCTGCTCTTGGATGGATAGCGTGAAAACGGGCAAGGCCAAGGCTAGCATCAGGGAATTTTGCAAGCAAAAAATCCGAGAAATCAACCTAGCCATCGCCCTGAACATACTCGGTTTTGTTTTTGGTGAAAAAAAGGAGCGCATTTTGGAGTGGATAGAGCGAGAAAATTTGGGGCGGCGCATCCGTCAAGTCTCCAAGGATAGCGGCTATTTTAAGGACATGGTGGGGGGGCTGAAAAAATACGCCAAAAAGTCTTATTGGTTTGGCAAATACGAAATCAAGGAGCAAAAAATCGGCAATTTTTTATTCCACTCCAACCACAAAATCACCCATGTGGAATTTGACATTTGCTGCCATCCCAAAAGGGGGGATCAGATCATGGCCTTCATCAAGGATGGTAGCGTGAGTGTGCACCATAAGCTTTGTGATCGGGCGGATAAAATCCTTGAAAATCAAGATATGGTGTTCATCACTTGGGATTCGCACACGCCAAAATCCTACAAAATTATCTTTTCTTTGGAAAATAAAAAGGGCTCTTTGGCGGAATTTTTAACCTTACTCGCTAAAATGCAAATCAATTTGCTAGCGATTAATTTGAACAATGATTTGAATGCGACCATTGATTATTTTGAAATCACCATGGACATCCCTCACAATATCGACCCAGAAAATGTGAGGGATAGGCTCAAATCTCATTGCAGGCTTTTGGATTTTACCTCGCTCAATGACGCGTATAGAGAGGCTTAAGAGGGGTTTTTATGAATTTGAATGATGTTTTGCTGGAGGTTATGAGGGGCTGTGCCGAGCTCATCGATGCGGAAAAGATTGAAAATTTGATCAAAAATTACTACGAAAGGGGCGAGAATTTTTTCATCAAAGCGGGCTTTGACCCGACGGCTGCGGATTTGCACTTGGGGCATAGCGTGGTTTTGAGCAAAATGGCCCTTTTGCAAAAGCACGGAGGTATCGTGCAGTTTTTAATCGGCGATTTCACGGGACAAATCGGCGATCCTAGCGGGAAAAATTCCACGCGCAAGAAGCTGGATAAAGAGGAGGTTTTAAAAAATGCCCGCACTTACGAGGAGCAGGTTTTTAAAATTTTGGATCGCGAAAAGACGAAAATCGTCTTCAACTCCACTTGGCTGGAAAAGCTTGGAGCGGCTGGGCTGGTGGAGCTTAGTTCCACTTTTAGCGTGGCGCGGATGCTTGAGAGGGATGATTTCACCAAGCGCTTTAAGGAGCAAAGTCCCATCAGCATTTGTGAATTTCTCTACCCTCTTTTGCAGGGCTATGATAGCGTGGCACTGAAAAGCGACATTGAGATGGGCGGGACGGATCAGAAATTCAACCTGCTCATGGGTCGGCATTTGCAGAGAATTTATGGGGTGGGCAAGGAGCAGGCCATTATGATGATGCCTCTTTTGGAGGGGCTTGATGGGGTGAATAAAATGAGCAAAAGTCTTGACAATTACATCGGCGTGAGTGAAAAAACTGACGACATCTATGCTAAAATTCTCAGCATCAGCGATACGCTCATGTGGCGTTATTATGAGCTTTTGAGTGAGAAATCACTGGGGCAGATTGAGCGGATGAGGGCACAAGTCCAAAACGGCAGCCTCCATCCCAAAAAAGCTAAGGAAAATTTAGCTCTAGAGCTTTGCGAGCGCTTTTCTTCAAAAGGAGAAGCCCTAGGGGCCAAGGCCGAATTTGACAGGGTGCATGGCCAAAAAGAGCTGCCCAGCGTGATGAGCGAATTTGAAGTGCGGGGTGGGAGGCTTTGGATTGCCAAAGCTTTGGTAGAATGCGGCTTGGAAAATTCCACCTCAGCGGCAAGACGCAGCATAGCAGCGGGTGCGGTGCGCATCGATGCGGACAGGGTGAAGGATGAGCAAACGCAGCTGGGCGTGGGCGAATATGTCTTGCAAGTGGGCAAAAGGAAATTTGCGAAATTAAAGGTAAAACAATGAGTTTCAAGGCTCTCAAAATAGGAAAATACACCATCAAATACCCCATTTTTCAGGGGGGCATGGGGCTTGGCATCAGTTGGGACAGGCTGGCATCGGCCGTTTCACTCAACGGGGGGCTGGGCATCATCTCCTCTGTGGGCACGGGCTACTACGAAAACAGGACGCACATCAGTAAAGAGCTCAACGCCAAGCCCTACGGTAGCGAGAATTTCTACTCCAAAAAGGGCCTGCAAACCCTCATCGACAATGCCCGCAAAATTTGCGGCAACCTGCCCCTTGGCTGCAACATACTTTGCGCGAGTAATGACTACGCACGCATCGCCCGAGATGCTTGTGAGGTGGGCTTTAATGTCATCGTTTCAGGGGCGGGTCTGCCGACAAATTTGCCCGAATTCACCGCCAAATTTCCCCATGTCGCCCTCGTGCCCATCATCTCCTCAGTGAAGGCTTTAAGGATCATTTGCAAGCGCTGGAAAAGCCGCTACAATCGCCTCCCGGATGCGGTGGTGCTTGAGGGGCCAAAAAGCGGGGGGCATCAGGGTTTTACTTATGAGCAGTGCCTAGATCCTGCCTACGCACTTGAAAATTTAGTCGCTCCTGTGGTGGAGGAGGCGAAAAAATGGGGGGCCTTTCCCGTCATCGCGGCGGGGGGGATTTGGGACAAAAAAGACATTGAAAAGATGCTGAGTTTGGGCGCAAGTGGGGTGCAGATGGGGACGCGTTTTATCGGGACCTTTGAGTGCGATGCGAGTGCGAATTTTAAGGAGGTCTTGCTTGCTTCAAAAGAGGAGGACATCGAGCTGATCAAGTCGCCCGTGGGCTACCCTGCAAGGGGGGTTCGCACGAATTTGCTCAATCTCGTGGATAAAAAAATGGGCCCCAAAATCAACTGCATCAGCAACTGTGTCGCGCCCTGCGGCAGGGGCAAAGAAGCGACTAAGGTGGGTTATTGCATCGCTGATAGGCTTTTTGACGCGTGGTCGGGTAAGAAGGAAACGGGGCTTTTTTTCACAGGGGCTAATGGCTATCGCCTCAAAGAACTCATCAGTGTCAAAGATTTGATTCACAAACTCGTCCATGGTGAGTGATGCTTAGAATTTTAGGCCCAGTATTTTTGCTTTTTGCTCTTAGCTTTGGGGCCTTTGAGGAGCAGATTAGGGACTTTGATGCCCGCTTCATCACGGCAAAAAATGACGCGCAGATTAAATTCCACCAGCAGCTAAAAAGCCTCTACATCCAAAGCGTGATCAATGAGGACACGCCAAGCAAGATTGAAATTTTAAAACGCCTCCTCATCAGCACGAATACTTTGGGGCTTGATGACCAATCTTACGCGGAGGAGCTGAGGGAAAGTGGGGTGCATGCGGGGGGGATCGAGGCTCTGAGGAGGGCCGCCCTCAAGGATGTGAAGCTGGAAGGGTCAAGGGTTCAAAAGCCCGTTTTTAGCGCAGAAAGCGGGGAGCAAAATCTCATCCTAGCCAAGGCCGTCAAAAATAAGCTGCAGGGGGATAAAATTCGCATTTTGTCTCATAAAAAGCTTGCTGGAGGCGTGGAGCTTAGACTTAATGCCGCCCTGAATTTAAAGGAGGTGAAAAGCTTCAGCCTCGATGAAAAGGGCAATTATCGCTACATTATGGATTTTGATGCGGTTTTGGAGGGGGGAAGGAGGGACTATGCCTTTGATGGTTTTAGCATAGTGCTTTCGCAGTATAATCCCACCAGTGTGCGTATAGTCGTGCGCTCTGGGGAAAAAATAGCCGTAAATTTCAAGCAAGAAGGGGTGCTTTTTAGCGTTTTTGCCGCCCAAAAACCCGCCCCCAAACGACAAGAAAGCAAGCCCCCTCAAGCCTCGCAAAAACAAGCCTCGCAAGAAAAAATTCCACCCCACATCCTCAGCATTGACAAGAAGGACGGCGGGGTGGTTTTAAATTCAAATAAGGCGCTGGGGGAAAATGATTTATCCACCTCCAGCATGAGGGATAGCAAATTTTTCAGGCAAATTGTCAGCTTTGAGGGGGTTTTGGAGGGTAACCGCAGGAGTTTTTCCTTCGGGCGAAATGTCATTACCATAACCCAATACAACCCCAAAATCGTCCGCATCGTCCTAAGCTCTCCCCAACCCTTCAAGCTCTTCAAGCGGCTTGAGGGCAAAAACCTCGCCCTAGCCTTTGAAGCCCCGCACTCTGCCCCACCCGCACCCTCCAAAGTCGCGCCCTCTAAAAATCAAGAAAAATCAACGCTGAATTCGCAGTTTAAAGCAGGCAAAACCATCGTCATCGACGCAGGGCACGGGGGCAAAGACAGCGGGGCCTTGAGCGATAAAAAGGGCTCACTCAAGGAAAAAGATGTGGTTTTGAGCGCGGCCTTGAAGCTTGGCGCGGAACTCAAAAAGCGAGGCTATAAGGTTTTTTACACAAGAAGCACGGATAAATTCATCAATCTCAGGGACCGCACCAAAATCGCCAACGACAAAAGGGCCGATCTCTTTTTATCCATCCACGCCAACGCCGCCGCAAACGCCTCTAGGGCTAAGAATTCTGAAGGCTTGGAGACCTTTTTCCTAAGTCCTGCCCGCAGTGAAAGGAGCAAAAAAGCCGCAGAAAAGGAAAATCAAGGCGATTTTGAAGACATCAATCATTTTTCTAAACAGAGCATTTTAAATTTCCTAAATCGCGAAAAAATCATAGCCTCCAACAAACTCGCCATCGACATTCAAAAGGGCGTTTTGACTAGGACCCGCCCCAAATTTAAAGTCGTAGATGGGGGGGTGAGGGAGGCACCTTTTTGGGTTTTGGTCGGTGCGTCCATGCCGGCGATTTTGCTAGAAATCGGCTACATCACGCATCCCATCGAGGGCAGGAGGATCGCGGATAAAAATTTTCAAGAGCTTCTTGCCAAGGGCGTAGCGGACGGAGTGGATAATTATTTTTACCACAACCGATGAAAAAAGCGCGCATCGTTTTTAAAGACAACACCCCTTTTTCATTGGACTTTGACGACTTTTATTTCAATTCTAAAGATGGGCTTAATGAGAGCCAATGCGTTTATAGTGAGGCTTTTGAGTGGGGTGAGGGGGAAAATTTCATCATCGCTGAGGCGGGCTTTGGCATAGGGCTCAATTTTTTTTTGACCCTCAAGCGCTTTTTGCAAAGCAAAAAACGACCGCAAAGGCTTTTTTACATAAGCATCGAGGGCTTTTATTTGGATAAGAATTCCATCAAAGCCGCCTATGAGAGGCTTGGGATTTATGAAGAATTTAGAGAATACTTAGAAATTTTCCTTAAAAATTACCCCAAATGCCGCGAGGGCTATTATCGCTTTTATTTTGGGGCCTGTTTTTTGGATCTGGTTTTGGGGGATATTAGCGTTTCAAAAAGGCTTGAATTTGAAGCGGATCTGTGGTATTTGGACGGATTTTCTCCGCGCAAAAATGCGGCGATGTTTGGCGAGGATTTTCTGGCTGAGGTGGCGCGCTTGTCTAAACCCGGGGCTCAAATTTTGAGCTTTTCTGCTTCAAGTTTTTTTCAAAAAAATCTCAAAATTTGCGGCTTTGAAGTGCAAAAAATCAAGGGCTTTAAAAAACGCGAGAGGGTGGTGGCATTTTTGAGAAAAAAAATCCAAGCTCAAAAAAAAGATGCCTATTTTTTCTCGCCAAAAAGCACGGCTAAAAATCGAAAAATCGCCATCATAGGCGGGGGGATTTGTGCGGCGATGATGGCTTTTGAGCTTTCTTTGCGGGGATTTGAGGTGGAAATTTTTGAAAAAAATTCCAGTCTTTGCGAGGGGGCTAGCGGCAATGAAAGCGGGATTTTGAGCTCTTTGATTTTAAAGCCGGGCGTGCTTTTGGGGGAATTTTCCCTGCAGGCTTTCATCGAGGCTGCACGCTTTTATCGACAGATTTTGAACCTAAATTTAAGCGGAGTTTTAGAATTTGCCCACAATGCCAAGATGCGAGAGCGCTTTGAGGCTCAAGGGCAAAATCCCTATTTTAAAATCTCGCAAAATGAGGCTTTTTTGGAGGACGGAGGGCATATTTGCCCTCGAAAAATCGTTCAAAATTTACTGCAAAAAAGCAGGGCAAAAATTCATTTGAAGCATCATTTTACGCATTATGACTACGATGGGGGACTGTTTTCCTTGCACTTTGAAAACGGCAAAGTGGCGGGGGGATTTGGCATTTTGATTCATGCGATGGGCGCAGATTGTAAGGATTTTTTAAGCTATGAAGCGATGCGACTGAGTCGGGTTAGGGGTCAGCTCACGCACATAAAGCGCGTTTTGGACACGCCCTACCCCCTCTCATCCAAGGGCTACATTTGTCCGCCAAGTGGGGATTTTCAGGTCATAGGAGCGAGTTATGACAGGCTCAACTCAAACCCTCAGCCAGATCCCAAGGATGATGCGATCAACGTGCAAAATGTGCAAGAATTCTTAAACGAAGGTGAAATCCCCGAAATTTTGGGGGCAAAAGTGGGATTTCGATCCTACTCTAGCGATAGATTTTGCATTGTGGGGGCCGCTTATGATGAGGATTTTTACAAGCAAAATTATAAGGCCCTGCTATGGACGAAAAATAGGCCTCAAATCCCGCCTCAAAACATCCCCAATCTCTACCTCAACTGCGCCCACGGCTCGAGGGCCTTTAGCACGGGTGTCTTGGCAGCAAGGTATATTTGCGCCCTGATAAACGATGAGCCTTTGGGGTTTTTTGCGCATTTCATCCCGCAAATTCACCCCGCGCGATTTCTCATCAGAAGGCTCAAAAAGGGACAAAATTAATAAAAAATAAAAAAATTTAAATTTTAATTTTAGTTTAAAATGTTTTGTTTTAGCATACTTTAAAATTTACCATTTAAAAGGATGCGCGATGGAAAAACAAATCGAATCTCGTTTGGCAGAGCTTGAAAAGCTCCCCTCCTTAAAGCCTGAAAATTCCATACCATTGGCCTTAGAAAAGGCGGGATTTTCGAGAAGGGATTTCATGAAGTGGTCGGGAGCTATGGCCGCCTTTTTGGGGCTTGGAGCGAATTTTGCCCCCATGGTGGCAAGGGCGGCCGAGCTAGCGGATAGGCTGCCTGTGGTGTGGCTTCATATGGCTGAGTGCACGGGCTGTAGTGAGAGTTTGCTAAGGAGCGATACGCCGACCATCGATAGCTTGATTTTTGATTACATTTCTTTGGAGTATCACGAGACGGTTATGGCGGCTTCTGGTTGGCAGGCTGAGGAAAATTTAGAAAAAGCCCTTGAAAAGCACAAAGGAAAGTATGTTTTGATGGTTGAGGGGGGGATTCCTATGGGCGATACTGAGGGCTATCTTACCATCGGGCCTCATGGGATGACGGGCTTTGAGCTTTCAAAACGCGCCTGTGAGGATGCTTATGCGATTTTGGCCATTGGGACCTGCTCTAGCTTTGGTGGAATTCAAGCTGCACGCCCTAATCCTAGCAATGCCCAGCCTCTAGATAAGGTAACGAACAAAACCGTCATCAATGTCCCCGGCTGTCCGCCCAGTGAAAAAAATATAGTCGGCAGCATCTTGCAGCTCCTACTTTTCAAGGAGCTTCCAAGCCTTGATGTTTATAACAGGCCAAAATGGGCTTACGGCCTGAGGATACATGATTTGTGCGAGAGGAGAGGGCATTTTGATGCGGGAGAATTTGTGCATAGCTTTGGCGATGAGGGTGCGAAACAGGGCTATTGTCTTTACAAGGTCGGATGCAAGGGGCCTTATACCTTCAACAATTGCTCGAGGGAGAGATTCAACCAGCACACCTCCTGGCCCATCCAAGCAGGACACGGCTGTATAGGTTGCTCTGAGCCAAATTTTTGGGATACTATGGGACCTTTTGAGGAGCCTATGGCGAGTCATAAATTTGATACGGTGTTTGGCTTGGGTGCGGATAATGTTTCGGATAAAATCGGCATCGGAGTGCTGACCTTAACGGGTGTTGCCATTGCAGCGCATGCCGTGATAGCTTCTATGAAAAAGGATGAGGAATGAGTCAAAAGATTATTGTAGATCCGATTACGAGAATTGAGGGGCATTTGAGGGTTGAGGTCGTCGTTGATGATGATAATGTCGTCAAGGAGGCCTACACGGGTTCCACTTTGTGGCGCGGGATAGAGACCATAGTCAAGGGACGGGACCCGAGGGATGTGGCTTTTATGACGCAAAGAATTTGCGGCGTTTGTACTTTTTCGCACTATAAGGCTGGGATTGTTGCGGTGGAAGATGCTTTGGGCATAACCCCGCCGCTCAATGCTTTACTTACAAGAACCTTAATGAATGCGGCCTTGTTTTTGCACGATCATATCGTGCATTTTTATCAACTTCACGCGCTCGACTGGGTGGATGTCGTGAGTGCTTTGAGTGCGGATGTAAAAAAGGCGAGCGATCTGGCCTTTGCTTACACGGAGAGTCCCTACGCAACGGGAGCGGATAAGCTTTTAGAAGTGCAGCAAAGACTCAAAATTTTCGTGGATAAGGGGAATTTGGGACCCTTTGCAAACGCCTACTATGGACACTCAACCTACCGCTTCAATCCTGAACAAAATTTAATCGCCCTTTCGCATTATTTAGAATGTCTTAGAATTCAAAGAATCATCGCGCAATGTATGGCGATTTTTGGAGCCAAAAATCCTCATCCGCAAAGTTTGACCGTGGGTGGGGTAACTTGCATTATGGACCTACTTAGCCCCACAAGAATGGGTGAATATATGGAAAAATTTAAAGAGGTGGCCGACTTTGTCAATCGTGGCTATTATCCTGATTTGATAATGGCAGGTAAGGCTTATGCTGAGGAAGGTAGCGTTTTGAACGATGTGGGTGTGGCGAGTCTTTATACCTTCAAAGAAATGCAACTGGGACGTGATGAGTGGCTTTTTGAGGGCGGCATCATCAAAGATGGAAATTTGAGTAAAGTCTATGAGGTGGAGGATGATAAAATCACTGAAGAGGCGACGCATTCTTGGTATGCGGACAATGAGCCTTTGCATCCTTATGATGGCAAGACAAATCCAAACTACACAGGGCTGATTGATGGTGAGAGCATCGATCATCATGGTAATGTCGCTCATACTAAGAATTTTGACACTAAGGGCAAGTACAGTTGGATCAAAGCGCCTCGTTATGAAGGCAAGCCTATGCAGGTGGGACCTCTATCAAACATCGTAGTTAATTACGCTAAGGGTAATAAAAATGTCGTTCCTGTGGTAGATGCTTTTTTGAAGGAAACGGGCTTGCCGCTGGAGGCTGTATTGAGCACTTTGGGTAGGACGGCGGCACGCTGCATTGAGGCTAAGATCATCGCTGATAATACTCTAAGAGCATTTGACAATTTGGTGGAGAATTTAAAGGTTGATGAAAGCACTTGTGCGCCTTATGTGATTGATAATAGCAAGGAATATAAGGGTCGCTATATGGGGCATGTGCCGCGTGGGGTGCTGAGTCATTGGTGTAGAATTAAAAATGGTTTGGTTGAGAATTGGCAGGCTGTCGTCCCAAGCACTTGGAATGCAAGCCCTAAGGATGCTAATAACATAGGCGGGAGCTACGAGCAGTGCCTCATTGGGCTTAAAATCGCTGATGTGAAGCAGCCTCTTGAAATCATACGCAAAATTCACTCATACGATCCTTGCATTGCCTGCGCTGTGCATGTTATGGATACTAGGGGCAATAATTTGAGTGAATATAAGGTCAATGTAAATTTATAAAAAGGGGCTTTCATGCAAAAACAAGATGATAAACTCCAAAGAAGGGCGGAGTACGAATTTAGCATAGGTTTGCGTTTGACGCATTGGATTAGAGCTGTGGCGATTGTGATTTTGATTGTTACGGGTTATTATTTATCCTATGTTTTTCAAAGCCCTATCAGCACGGGTGAGCCTACAAATTTTATGCAGGCAAAATATCGTCTCGTGCATCAAGCCGTGGGCTTTGTGCTGATAGGATGCATCATCTTTAAAATTTATTTATTCTTTTTTGACAAAGTGAGTCGCAAGGAAAGAGTGAGCATTTTGGATATTTTTAACATCAAGCTATGGATAGGTCAGGTTAAATTTTATTTGTTTTTGGGGAAACACCCGAACATTAAGGGCGTTTATAATCCTTTACAATTTGTTACTTATTTTTTCTTTTACCTTGTGATAATAGGCATCATACTGACGGGCTTGATACTTTATGTCCATACCTATCACGAAGGCTTGGGTGGCATGCTCTACGATGTGCTAAGACCTCTTGAGTCGGCTATGGGGGGTCTGGCTAATGTCAGAACTTATCATAGAATTTTGATGTGGGTGATTATGATTTTTATCCCTGTGCATATTTATATGGCAATTTTCAATGCGGTCAAAGGCAAAGATGGATCAATGGACGCCATCATAAGCGGCTATAAATTTGTCAAAGAAGAAAAAAATTGAAATTTCTTGTGCTTGGCATAGGAAATATCATGTTTGCAGATGAAGGCTTGGGCGTTCATCTTTGCAAACAGCTCGAAAAAAACTACAAATTTTCCCATCCCACGCATCATTTGGATTTTATTGATGGAGGCACTTTAGCCTTACAGCTAAGTTATATTATCGCGCGATATGATAGGCTGATCGTGCTTGACTGCATAGCTGCTGATGAT
Source organism: Campylobacter sp. (assembly GCF_030528245.1). GTDB lineage: Bacteria > Campylobacterota > Campylobacteria > Campylobacterales > Campylobacteraceae > Campylobacter_D. The sequence goes on along the minus strand of NZ_JAUMZG010000025.1, from coordinate 309 downwards.
GCTGAAATTGGTGATGTGTTTTTCTTTCCCTACGAAGCCATACCGCAAAAAATAAGCTGGAGTGGTAGTGCTCACGAGGTGGAGATGCTTCAAACCCTGCAATATATGGAGCTTATGGGGGATTTGCCGCGGACACAAATTTTAGCCTGCATCCCAAAACGCATTGAAAAAATGAGCTTTAAACTTTCTCCTGAGCTGATACAGGGGGCTAAGGTGATGGAAAAGATTTTGCTTGATTTTCTTAAAAAAGAAGGTTTCAGCTACCAAAAAACAGCTGATCATTCCCTACAGGAACTTGCCGATAATTCT
>NZ_JAUMZG010000002.1:66075-92033 GCF_030528245.1 Campylobacter sp. | reverse complement strand
ATCAGGCAATTACTCGCTCCCAAAAGCACGATGTTTTTCATTGAATGGCCTTTTTTGAATTTCAAAACGATTTTACAAAAAAACTCACAAAATCAGCATCCCATCGCCGTAAGAATAAAAGCGGTAGTTCTCCCGCATCGCCTCCCTGTAAAGCGCTAAGATCCTCTCACGCCCCACAAAGGCCGCTACGAGCATGATGAGCGTGGAGCGGGGCAGGTGGAAATTGGTCAGCAGATGATCCACCCTCAGGGGTAAATTTTGCGGGTGTAAAAACAAATCACACTCCCCGCTAAAAAGCCCCGTCCTAGCGTAATGCTCCACGCTTCTAGCCGCTGTGGTGCCTACGCAGAGGAGGGGGGATTTTGAGTCGATGAGGGCGCGGGTCTGGGGCGGGATGTGGAAAAATTCTTTATGCATCTTGTGAAGGGCTATGTTTTCGCATTCTACGCCCCTAAAGGTGCCTGCGCCGATGTGGAGGGTGAGGGTGTGAATTGCGTGCTTTTGGCTTAAATTTTCCACCATCGCCTCGCTAAAATGCAGGCTCGCAGTCGGCGCAGCCACGGCGCCTAAATTTTTCGCAAAAATGCTTTGATAGTCCCTTTCATCGCTTTTTTCATCCGCTCTTTTGATGTAGGGCGGCAGGGGGGTGTGGCCGATTTCATCCAGTAGGGCATAAAGCGCGCCCGGCTCCAAAACGCGCCCCTCTTGCACTAGGCGCACCACGCGCAAGCCATCCTCCAAAAGCTCTAAAATTTCTGCCATCAAGCCACGCTTGAAATGCAAAATTTCACCCACTCTCACGCGGCCCTTGATTTGTGCGAGGAAATTTTGAGGGCTCAGGGGCGCGTGGAGGAGGAGCTCCACTTTGGCACCGCTTTCTTTGTGGCCGTAAATGCGGGCTTTGATGACCTTGGTGTCGTTGAAGATGAGCGCGCAAGGGGGCAGGAAATCGCCTAAATTTGCAAAAAAACTATGCGTGATCTTGGCGCTTTTTCTCTCATAAACGAGGAGCTTGGCGCTTTCTTTGGGGTGTGCCGGACGGGAGGCGATGAGGCCCTTATCCAGCGCGTAGTCGTAGCTTGAGAGCCTTAGATCCTCGCACATCAAAAGAGCTCTAGCCTTTGGAGTATGGGGAGGCGTTTGAGGAATTTTTTATAAAGCGTGCTGAGGTGGAAAAAGGCCTCTTCTTTGCTTTTGCACGCCTGCGCCCCGCTTAGGGCACTCAGATCCTCATCGGCATAAATTTCCTCAAACACAGTCCTAAGCTCCCAGCCCTACACGTACCGCCGAAAAAAAATTTTAACCCCACCGCCAAGCATTACCCCCCCCCCCCCCCCCCGTGAGCGAGGATGTTTTCGCCTTGGGTTTGGCCTTGCAGGGTGAGGTGATTGTAGCGGCGGATGGTGGCGGTGGCCTGGCTTTTTGTGTGGAGGATGAGGAGTCTTAGGGTGGTTAGGTTGTTTAAAATCGAGGCGTTGGTGTGAAAATCAAGCTCTTTTAAAAATAAATTTTTTGCCTTTTTGGGCGCGAAATCATCCCGCTCAAATTTTGCGATGATTTGAGCGTAGGCGAATTTGACCTCATCGGTGCAGTGCTCAAAATGCTCAGTGGTGGGGTAGTCTGCGAGGGAAAATGAAAGCTCCAAAAAGGTGCTTTGAACCTCTTTTTTGCTCAAGCGGGTGGGATTTTTGACATACAAATCGTAGCGGAAATCCTTATCGACGATAAAATCCCGCATCTGCTCTTTGAAATTTTTCCCTCTCAAGCCCTTGAGGAAGTCCTCCTGCTCGGGGCTAAGTCGCTTAAAATGATAGGCCAAAACATCCTCACAAGCCCACTCTAAGCCCCTTTTTTGCATCGCCAAGGCCACATCGTAAAAATAGGGCAAATGCCAAGAGTCGTTTAAAAACTCATGCGATAAGTAGGTGGGGTGGGCGTGGCGCCACTCGGCGATTAAATTTAAAATGTCCTTATTTTTCTCGCTTTGAGGGTCTAGCCTTGCAAATTTTTCCGTGAAGGCAAAAATTTCCCTAAAATCCTCAGTGCCTTCATTGTCAGCAAAGCGCTTGAAAATTTGTCGCGCGTTCATAGCCTTAGCCTTGCCGGGTAGGCAATTGTAGCTCACATAAACCACGCCGCCGGGACGCAAAAACTCCTCGATGATGCTTAGGATGGTTTGCTGATTTTCATAACTCACCCAGCAGTAAATTCCATGAAGCGTGATGAAGTCAAAGCCCACCTCAAGGCCATCCTCGCGCATCTTCCTCAAGCGCGCTAAAAGCTCCTCAAAGCTATCATGGTAGAGGGTGAGGTTGGGGATTGCAGCCTCCTCGCAAATTTTTCTCGCAAATCGCACTTGGTTTTGATTGAAATCCGTGCCGAAAAAATTCCCCGCGCCGCACACTGCGTTCGTGATGAGGGAGCGCCCCATACCAAAGCCCAGCTCTAGATAATCCCCGCAACGCACGGGCTTGAAGCCAGCGAGGAGGAGGTTGAGATTGATGATGTGGGGGTTTAGGGTGTCAAAATACAAATCCTCATAATCGCTTGATTTCACATAGCCGTCGTTTTCCATTTGAGTCCTTTAAATTTCATCTTTTGGGGCGGGATTGATCCTTTTGGCGATGAGTATGGAGAGGCCATAAAGCGCACAAAGTGGCAGGGCTAGCATGAATTGTGAGAAGACATCAGGCGGGGTCATGAGCGCGGCGAAGATGAAGATCGCTAAAACGGCGATTCTAAAATTCCTCTTTAAAAAATCATCATCCATAAGGCCGAGCTTGGCGAAAAAATAGGTTATCACGGGCATTTCAAAGGCCAAGCCGAAGGCTATCATGAGCTTGGTGAAAAAGCCCACATAAGAGCCTATGCTGATGACGGGCTTGAAATTTTGCACATTGGCGCCAAAGTCGATGAGAAATTTGAAGGTGAAGGGCACGACCACAAAATAGCAAAACAGGCTTCCCAAAAGAAACATCGTGCTCGCAAAAAGCACGAAGGGCAGGGCGAGGCGCTTTTCATTATCGTAAAGTCCGGGCGCGACAAAGCGCCAAAACTGCCAAAAAATCACCGGCAAAGCGATGAGAAAGGCGGTGAAAAACGATACCTTCATCGCGGTAAAAAGCGGCTCTTGCACTTCGATGAAGTTGATTTGCTTGGCAATTTCAGGCAGCACGGCCTCAAGGGGTAGGGTGAGGATGGCGAGGATTTTTGCGTTGAAAGCAAAGCAGATGAAAAACATCACTCCCACGCACAAAACGCTGATGAGTAGCCTTTTTCTCAGCTCGATCAAATGCGGACGCAGCTCCTCAAACATCGCTTTTCTCCGCGCTTTCTTTCGGCCGCATCTCCCTGCCATCAAGGCTCAAATCCACTCGCGTTTTGTCCAAAATGTCCCGCTTGAGCGTGTCAAATTCCTCAAAACTAAGCTTTTTGCGGATGTTTTCATGGCTTAAAGAAAGCTCGTCTTGGTATTTTTTCGCCTCATCTTGCAGCTCTTTGATGCGGATTTCCTTTTCAAGCCCGGCCTTGGCATCGTCGATATTGCGCTTGATCGCCTTGATGAATTTAGCGATTTTTACGGCAGCATCGGGCAGTTTGTCCGGCCCTAAAATCAAAACGGCGATGATTAAAATGACGATGATCTCACCCATACTCATCAAAAACCCTCTTTTGCGTTGAAAGCGCTTATTTTAGCTTAATTTTCTTTACGCTAGGTAAAGAGCTAGGGCATCGCTTAGGAGGAAGTTGGGGTTGTGGTAGCGGGAATTTTTAAAGAGGAGCTTTTTGGCCCGCACGAGAATTTGCGCCCTTTTTCTTTGCTCTAAATTTAAGACGCTCTTCCTCACGCCCCAAGAGCTCCTAAGCCCCAAAAAAATTCTCTCAAGCCTCAAATCTTCATCGCTTAAGCTTTCTTCGGTCCTAAAGCAAGGATTTTCAAGGTAGGATTTGAGCGTTTGGTGCGTGTAAAAACGCTTTTTGTCAAAAAAACCCACCGCGCTAAGCCCACAGCCTAGGTAGTTTTTGCCCTGCCAGTAGGCGAGGTTGTGCTGGCAAATTTGATTTTTCCCCGCGGCAAAATTGCTGATTTCATATTGTAAAAAGCCTAAATTTTTGATTGCTTGGATGAAATGGCGCGCCAAATTGGGGGCGTTTTTTTTAAATGAGGGCCTTTTTGCGAAGGCGGTCCGTGGCTCAAGCGCGAGATGATAGGCGCTAAGATGCGTGATGAGGGGCCTTAGGCGCGCTAAATGTGAAAGCTCAAATTCAAGCATTTTTTTATCATCCAGAGCGGTGTCGTAAATGAGGTCCAAATTCACCTTTTTGAGACCTGAAATTGCAGCGTTTTCAAGGGCTTTTTCCACCATCTTCGCATCGTGGATGCGCCCCAGAAATTGCAGTTTTTTTTCACTGAAGCTCTGCGCGCCAAAGGAAATGCGGTTAAGCCCGTAGCTTTTCATCGTTTTAAGCCATTTGAGCGAGGCGGAGTTGGGGTTGGCCTCAGAGCTTATTTCGGCGTTTTTTTGCAAAAAAGGGGATAAAAGCTCAAAAATTTCGGCGTAATGTTCTGCATCAGCACAACTTGGTGTCCCGCCGCCGATGAAGAGGGTTTTGATGGAATTTGGGGACAATTCAAAGCGCTCAAGATGAAAAAGAATGTCCTCTTTCAAAGCCCTAAAATAAGCCCTTTCGTAGCCCTTTTTTTTGAGGCTTGTGAAGGCGCAGTAGTGGCACTTGCTTTCGCAAAAAGGGATGTGGAGGTAAAAATGCACGAAAACCTTTGCAATTTAAAATTGGTTGGGTAATTTTAATTAAAATTCGCAAGAAAAGTTGCAAGAAGGCTTTAAGTTTTTTGAAAGAATTTAAGAGTGAAAAAGACTAAAAAATACCGCCCCAATGTCGCCGCCATCGTCCTTTCAAGCGCTTATCCTTTCGCCTGTGAAATTTTCATCGCCAGAAGGAGCGATATGGATGGGATTTGGCAATTTCCGCAAGGGGGCATCGATGAGGGGGAGGATGCGAGAGCGGCTTTATTGAGGGAGCTTAAAGAGGAGATCGGCACGGACAAAGTCGAAATCATCGCCGAGTATCCCAAGTGGCTCAGTTACGATTTTCCCGACAAGGTCGTTTCTAAAATGTATCCTTACGATGGGCAAATTCAGCGGTATTTTTTGGTGCGTCTCAAGCCGAGCGCGACAATCAACATCCGCACCAAAAACCCAGAATTTGACGCTTACCGCTTCGTGCAAGCGAGGGAAATTTCCAAATGGATCAATCACTTTAAAAAGCGACTTTATTTGGAGGTGCTTGGGTATTTTGAAGAGAAAGGTTATATTGGATGCTAGTGGTGCAAAAATACGGCGGGACGAGCGTGGGGAATTTAGAGCGCATCGAGGCGGTGGCGCAGCGCGTGATACAGAGCGCTAGGGCGGGGCATAGGCTTGTGGTGGTCGTTTCGGCGATGAGCGGGGTGACCAACAGCCTCATCGAGCAGGCTGAGTATTTCAGCAAAAATCCTGATGGGCGCGCTATGGACATGCTTTTGAGTAGCGGCGAGAGGGTAACGTCCGCCCTGCTTTCCATCGCCCTCAATGAAAAGGGCTTTAAGGCGGTGGCCTTTTCGGGTAGGAATGCTGGCATCAAAACCGATAGCGTTTTCACGAAGGCTAGGATCGAGCACATCGACACGGGGGAAATTTTAAGGGCCTTGCAGAGCGATTTCATCGTCATCATCGCGGGATTTCAGGGCGTGGATGAGGAGGGGAGGGTTACGACCCTAGGACGCGGGGGGAGCGATCTGAGCGCGGTGGCGGTGGCGGGAGCCTTGGGGGCGGATTTGTGTGAAATTTACACCGATGTGGACGGGGTTTATACGACCGATCCTCGCATCGAGCCCAAGGCAAAAAAGCTGGATAAAATTTCTTACGAGGAGATGCTGGAGCTTGCGAGCTTGGGGGCGAAGGTTCTGCAAAATCGCTCGGTGGAGCTTGCGAAAAAATTGGGGGTGAATTTGGTCACCCGAAGCAGTTTTAACAACAACGAGGGGACGATGATCATGAAAGAGGACGGAATGGAAAAGGCCTTGGTGAGCGGCATAGCCTTGGATAAAAATCAGGCGCGCATCACCTTGAGAAATATCGAGGACAGGCCCGGCATCGCTGCGGAAATTTTTTCAGCCCTAGCCGCGCAAAACATCAATGTGGATATGATCATCCAAAATGTAGGGCTGGATGGGGCGACCAATTTGGGCTTTACCGTGCCTGAAAATGAGCTGGATCTGGCCAAAAATACCCTACGTGAAATTCTGGGCAGCAGGGTCGTGATGGAGAGCGATAGTGCGGTGGTGAAAGTTTCTGTCGTGGGTGTGGGGATGAAGTCGCACTCAGGTGTGGCCTCGCAGGCCTTTAGGGCCTTGGCGACTGAGGGCATTAATATCGGGATGATTTCTACGAGCGAGATTAAAATTTCCCTCATCGTGCATGAAAAATACGGCGAGCTAGCCGTCAGAGCTCTGCATGAGGCTTACGAGCTGGATCGATGAGCGATTTTTTAAGCTGGACCTTGGAGAACATTAGAAATGGTGGGAATTTCATGGCGTGGATGGAGGATCGTCGCTTGGAGTGGGCGCCCCTCATGGCTGCGCGGCTGAAATACCTCTTGGAAGGGCGGGCCTTTGTCGTGTTTTGTGATGAAAAAAGGGCGTGGTATGAGGAGTATTTTTTGCAGCACATCAACGCCAAGCCTACCCGGCCCATGCTGCCCTTCGTATCCTTAAGGACCCTTTGCCGCACCCCAATCAAAACAAGCGAGGACATTGCCCTGCTTAACGATCTGCTCGAGCTTAGTTTTCCCAAGGGCTATGTGTATTTTTACATCGGCACGGCTAGCGATAAAAAGTCCCTCATCGCCCGCTCCAAGGACGATAGCCTGCTTTGGCTTTTTGATGAGCAGCTGCAAAATAGCTTTTATCTCAACTCCAAAGACGCGGATTTGGATCTCAAGCTCGTCAGCTTGTATCAGCTTTTTGACAAGAGTTTGGATGCGATTTTATTTTCTAAAGTCAGCCTTTGATCTTTGTGAGTAAAATTTTAATCAGCGATGATTTTGAGGGCGTGAGGGAGGAGCTTGTGGCAAAATGGGGCGCGAATTCTTTGAGGTTCATCCCTCAAAAACCTGCGGTTGATTTTTTGCTAGAGGATGCTAGGGCGGTGGAAAAGGAAAGTTACATCGCCGAAGCGCAGGAGAAGATCATCGTTTTGATGGCGCAAAATTTTAGAAACGAGGCGCAAAATTTTTTGCTAAAGCTTTTGGAAGAGCCGCCTAAAAACATCAAATTTCTCATCGTCCTGCCCTCAAAAAATTTACTCCTGCCGACCATAAAATCGCGCCTCATTTGCGAAAAACGTAAAAAAGAAAGGGAAAAAGCTCCTTTGAATTTAGAGCTTGAAAGGCTTGATTTGAGGGCCATTTTTGACTTTTTGAAAGGGCGAGAAAATTTAGACAAAAATGAACTTTCGCGCTTGATCGTGGCCTTGGGCGAGGCGGGGGTTAAAATTTGCGATTTTGACGCGCAGGAGCTTGAATTTTTTTATCAGGCCTATGAGCTTTGCGCGCTTAACACCAAGAGCGGCCCCCTTTTAGCCACCCTGCTTTTAAACATCCATGCCAAGAGCCTCAAATGAAGTGCCTAAAACTCAACCCCAATACCGATTTTGACTTGCTTTGCTCCCTCGTCAGTCCGCACAAAATGGGGCAGAAAATCATGCAAAAAAAGAGCAAGCTGCATTTCATTTTCATCGAAAATTTATCCGCACCCGCGGCCAATATCCTCAAACAAGACGCGCTGAGGGTGGGCGCTGAGCTCGTAACGCATAAGGAGGTTATCACGGGCAGGGTGGGTGCGTCCAGCGCCCTTTTAATCGCTAATGAGGAGCAAATGATCAAACTCGCCATCAAGGAAAAACAGCAGGATTTTGGGCTCAAAATTCTGGCCAAATTTTTGCAAAAAAGTTTCACAAAGCCTCAAAAAGTGAGGCTTATGGCCGTGATGAATGTCAATGATGATAGCTTCAATCCCCAAAGTCGCGTGAATCCTCAAAACGCCCAGCAAAGATTGGAGGAGCTTTTAAGCTTGGAGCCTGATTTTATCGATGTGGGGGCGGTAAGCTCAAGGCCCGGGAGCCTTTACTGTGGCCGCGAGGAGGAATTCGCGCGGCTTAAAAGAGTTTTGGACCTCATCGATGCGAAAAATTATCATCAAAAAAGCATTTTTAGCCTCGATAGCTTTGATGCCTACTGCGTCGAATACGCCCTCAACAAGGGCTTTAAATTCATCAACGACATCACGGGACTGCAAGATGTGGCCTTGGCGGGTTTGGCGCGCCGTTATGGGGCGGGTTATTGCCTGATGCACATGCAAAATTCCCCGCACGATATGCAGGATAATCCGCATTATGACAATGTGCTTTTGGAGCTTGAGGATTTTTTTGCCCAGCGGCTTGAGCTTTTGGAGGGTGTGGAGGTGGTTTTGGATGTGGGCATAGGCTTTGGCAAGAGGGCAGCGCATAATATGCTTCTCATCAAGCATTTGGAGCATTTTTTGCATTTTGAAAGGCCCCTGCTTGTGGGCGCTAGCAGAAAGAGCCTCATCGATGCCCATTTTAAAAGCGCGGTTGAGGAGCGTTTGGCGGGGAGTTTGTATTTGCATTTGAGGGCGCACGAAAACGGCGCTAGCATCATCAGGACTCACGATTTGAAAGAGCACAAGCAGCTTTTTGCCCTGCATCAGGCTTATGAAGGGGTCATCTTATGAGGGGGTGCGGGTGAGGATTTTAAGCATCAAAAATTTATCCTGCATCCAAGAGGCTAGGGTGCATCTGGGGGGGATTTCGGTCATTGCTGGGGAGAATGATACGGGAAAAAGCACCGTGGGGAAGGTTTTGATGGCCCTGATCAAGGCTGACAATGCCGCGCATCATCAAAAAAAAACCCTCCAAGAAACTTGGCCCATTTTTTGCAGGCGTATCTTTGCGGGCGAGCTATACGGCAGCGCAGAGGTGGAAATTTCGCAGGATGGCGCGGACATTTACCGCCTCCGTTTGCGCGATGGCAATTGTGAAAATTCCACCAAAAAAAGCCATCTTGGCTACAAGGACTGCACTTTCATAGCCGGGCCCTTGGTTTTGGATTTGCTCGGTTTTTTTGACGCGGTGCATCGTGCGGAGGGGAACGCTTCATTTTTGGGCGAGAGCATGAGGCAGATCCCCTACCCTTACTTGTCGTGGGATTTGTATTTTAAATCCTACCAGCCCATGAGGAGGGAAAATAAAAAAATGCAGCGCTTCGTCCAAGACATCGCTCAAATCATCGGGGGGCATTTTGCGAGAGAAAATCCACTCTCAGCGTATAAATTTTACAAAAATCACCAAAAATTTTCTATGGAAAATGTCGCCACGGGCATCAAGCAATTTGGCATTTTGCAAATTTTATTGCACAACAATCGCATCACCCCGCGCGGCTTTCTCATCTTTGACGAGCCTGAAAACCACCTCCATCCCATCTGGCAGCTAAAATTTGCCGAAATTTTAGTCCTGCTTTCGCGTCAAGCCATCCCCATCCTCATCCACTCCCATAGCCCCAATTTTCTAGAAGCCCTCTATCGCTACGGCAAAAAGCACAGAGCCTGCTTGCATTTTCATTTTGCCCGTGAGGGACGCATCGAAAAAGTGGGGGATGATGAAAGGACGCTGGATCTGATTTATGAGAGGCTCAATAGCGTTTTTCATACCCTGCATGGATTGGGCTGATGGCGGATTTGACACTTCTTAAAAATGAATTTTCACCCTATCAAAAAAGCCTCAAAGAAACGAGTCGCGATGGGGAGGCGTTTTTGTGTCAAAGCCAGAGGGAGATTTATTGCTTTGAGGATCACGAGCGCTTGAGAGGCAAGCGTTTTGACGCCCTTTATATCGGCAAAGATGATGGGATTTATTGTGTGGAGTTTAAGAATTCTCACTATGAGGAAATCAGCAAAATGCAAGCTGAGCTTGAGGGGAAATTTTGCGACAGCTTTGACTTTTTGAAAGGGCTTTTTGAGGCAAAGAATTTAAAAATGCAGGATTATGATTTCTATTTTTACATCGTTTGGAAGGACAGCTCAAAAGATCACGAGCGCTTTAATGTCAGAAAAAATCAAGAGGAGAAAGGGATCTACAGGAGGCTTAGAAGGTGCATCGATCGGTGGTGCGAGGCGAATAAAAAGCTTCGCATCCAGCTTAAAACCAACTCAAAATATTATTTTTTGAAAGAATACAAAGACCTTTGCAAGGAGTGCCGATGAATGACTATCTCAAAAAAGTAGCCCTAGCCAATGCTTGGATGAGGGCGTATTACGAGGAGGATGCGCCCCTGGCTAGCGATGCGGAGTATGACGCGCTCATCAGGGAGCTTAGGGAATTTGAAGCGGCCAATCCCACCCTCATCGCCGCGCACTCCCCCACGCAAAAGGTCGCCCCTGCCCTGCAGAGTGCCTTTAAAAAATCCCCCCACCTCAGCCCGATGTGGTCGATGGAGGATGTTTTTGACGCGGCGGAGCTTGAGGCGTGGGCGCGCCGTGCAGGATGCGAGCGGGGATTTTTCATCGAGCCTAAATTTGATGGGGCGAGCCTCAATCTGCTTTATGAAAATGGCGCCCTCATCAGGGCCGCGACTAGGGGGGATGGCAAAGTGGGCGAGGATGTGAGCCTCAACGCTCTAGAAATCGACAATATCCCCAAAACCATCCCCCACAAAGACCGGATAGAAATTCGCGGGGAGGTGGTGATTTTTAAGGAGGATTTTGAAGCGCTAAATCGCACCAGAATGGAGCAAAATCAGCCCCCCTTCGCCAACCCCCGAAACGCCGCCAGCGGCAGCCTGCGCCAGCTTGATGTCCGGGTAACGGCTCAAAGGAGGCTACGCTTTTATCCTTGGGGCGTGGGCGCGCATCGCTTGAGCTTTTCTAAGCACGGCGAGCTTATGAATTTCGTGCGTGAGCTTGGCTTTTTGAAGGATGATTTCGTGCGGCTTTGCGAGGACTTAAGGGCCGTGTTAGCGGCCTATGAGGAGCTTTTGAAGGGGCGCGATGAAAAGCCCATGATGATGGATGGCATGGTCGTGCGCGTGGATGATTTGGCCCTTTGCGAGGCGCTTGGCTACACGGTGAAATTTCCGCGTTTCATGGCGGCTTTCAAATTCCCCGCTCTGGAAAAAACCACCCGCCTCTTGGGAGTGAGTTTGCAAGTAGGACGCAGCGGGGCAATCACGCCCGTAGCGGTTTTGGAGCCTGTGAATTTGGACGGGGTCGTGGTAAAATCTGCTTCTTTGCATAATTTTGACGAGATCGGGCGGCTTGATGTGAGGGTTGGTGATTTTGTCAGCATCATAAGAAGCGGCGATGTCATCCCCAAAATCACCAGCGTTTTTAAGGACAGGAGGACGGGACTTGAGCGCGAAATCCCTCGTCCTAAATTTTGCCCCGAGTGCGAGGGAGCGCTTCTTGACGAGGGAGCCTTGATCAAATGCCAGAATTTAGACTGCAAGGCGAGGCTTGTGGAGGCGATGATTTATTTCGTCTCCAAAAAATGCCTCAACATCGACGGGCTAGGCGCTAGCATCGTGGAGCTCTTGCACGCAAGGGGGAAGATCAACTCCCTCGAGGACATTTTCCACCTTCAGGCGGGGGATTTTGAAAATTTGGAAGGCTTTAAGGAAAGGAAAATCACCAAGCTTTTAAGGGCCATCGAGGCGGCGAAGGACTGCGAGCTTTACCGCTTCATCACGGCTTTGGGCATCGAGCATATCGGCGAGGTGGCGGCGAAAAAGCTGGCTTTAAATTTTGGCAAAGACTGGCACAGGCAGGATTTTGAGGCCTATAAAAATTTGGAGGGCTTTGGGGAGCAAATGGCTCTGAGCGTGGCCGAATTCGCACGGGTCAATGCAGCAAGGATAGAGGCTTTTTACGCGCTTTTGCGCCTGGTGCAAAATTCCGCCCCAGCCCCAAAGGGCCCCCTCAGTGGCAAAAGCTTTGTCCTCACCGGCACTCTTTCACGCCCGAGGGATGAATTTAAGGCCCTTATTGAGGATTTGGGAGGGAGGGTTAGCTCTAGCGTGTCGGCGCAAACGGATTTTGTGCTTTTTGGCACAGCGGCTGGCTCTAAGCTTGAAAAGGCTAAAAAACTGGGGCTTACCTGCCTTAATGAGGAGGAATTTTTGCGCCTTGTGGAGGAAAGCCGTGCGCTATGATGACTTCGCCGCTAGGCGCCTTGGGATCAGCAGAAATAGGGCTTTGGAGCTTATCAAAGCCGAGCAAATCGCGCTCAATGATAAATTTTTCAAGCCCTCTTTTGATGTCAGTGCCCTTAGCGTCTTTAAAACGCCTGAGGCGCTGATGGATGATCGCGGCTTAAATTTAAGACTTTTGGGGCCCATTTATGTCTCGCGCGCGGCCTTAAAACTGCGGGATTTTTTGGAGCAGACGGGGCTTTGTGTGCGGGGGAGAAGCTGTCTTGATGTGGGTGCTAGCACGGGGGGCTTCGTGCAGGTTTTGCTAGCACGGGGAGCGAGGTCGGTTCTTGCCGTGGATGTGGGTGCGGGGCAGTTGGATGGGACACTGCGGAGGGATGAGCGGGTGAGAAGCCTTGAAAATACGGATTTTAGGGCCTTTAAGAGCGAGGAAAAATTTGAGCTGCTAACCTGCGATGTGAGCTTCATCTCGCTTTTAAAGCTTCTGCCCGCCTTGGATGGGGCGGCGGGGAAGGATTTGATCTTGCTTTTCAAGCCTCAATTTGAAGTGGGAAGGGAGGCAAAAAGGGACAAAAAGGGCGTTTTGAGGGATGCAAAAAGCATCATCCGCGCGAGGGAGGATTTTGAAAAGGCTTGCGCGAATTTGGGCTGGGTTTTGAAAAATCAAAGCGTCTCAAGCCTTGCGGGAAAGGAGGGGAATGTTGAGCACTTCTACCACTTTTGCAAGGATTAGGCGCATCGCCTTGGGCTGCTTTGACGGGCTTCACTTGGGGCATGAAAAGCTTTTGGAGCATTTGAGGGGGGAGGAGAGCGCCCTGGTGATCATCAATAAATTTAAGAGCAAGAAGCTTTGTGATGGGGCGCAAAGGGAGCTTCTTTCGGGGATCTTGTCGGTGGAGCTTGATTTTGAGAGTGTGAAGGATTTGAGTGGGGAGGAATTTTTGCGCCTTTTGAGGGAGAAATTTAAAAATTTAGAGCTCATCGTGGTGGGCTATGATTTTCGTTTTGGGAAAAATCGCCTCCATCAAGCAGAAGACATCGAGACCCTAAGCGGGATAAAAACCCTCATCGTGCCCGAATTCAAGCGGGATGGGCTCTCGGTGCACACTCAGATGATCAAGCGGCTTTTAAGCGAGGGCGAGGTGGCTAGGGCGGCGGAATTTTTGGGACGATTTTACAGCATCAAGGGGCGGCTTGTGCGGGGGCAGGGGCTTGGCAGGCGCGAGCTTTTTGCGACCCTGAATTTAAAAAGCGAGGGCTATTTTTTGCCTAAATTTGGCGTTTATGCGGGCTTTTGCAGGGTGAGGGGGGGGCTTTATGCTGGTGTGATTTTTTTGGGCCTGCGGGGGAGCGATGGGGAGCTTAGCCTTGAGACGCATATTTTAGAGCCCTTTTCACAGGAGGTGGAGGAGGGTGAGGCCCTGCAAATTTTTTTTCTCAGTTTTTTGCGCGAGAATGAAAAATTTGATAATTTGCAGGATTTGAAACAACAAATTTCAGCGGACATAAAAAGGGCTAAAGAATTTTTAAAAAAGCCCTTTGAAGCGGCATTTTTGAGGGGGTGAGATGAGGGATGAGCTTTTCAAGAGGGGCGCGAAAAAGCAGTTTGAGTTTGACCGTGAGGTTGCTAGCGTGTTTGATGATATGATCGAGCGCTCTGTGCCCTTTTACCGCGAAAATTTAGAGCTTTGCGCAGAACTTTTAAGCTGCCTGGCCTGTGCGGGAGCTAGGGTGTGCGATTTGGGCTGTGCGAGCGCGAATTTCCTCCTAGCCCTCTTTCAAAAGCGGCCAGATCTTGTTCTAAGCGGGGTTGATAGCGCTGCGGCGATGCTAGAATTTGCGAAAAACAAGGCCGCTGCTTATGGAGCGCGGATTGAATTTTTTGAAAAATCCTTGGACGCGCTGGATTTTTTTCAAAACGACATCTTCATCGCGACCTACACCTTGCAATTTATAAGACCCCCGAAAAGACAGGCCTTGGTGGATAAAATTTATCAAAATTTAAGCGAGAGTGGGATTTTTTTAATGAGCGAGAAAATCCTTTATGAGGGGAGCAAAATGGCAAAAAATATCAACGACATTCACGAAAAATACAAGCAAAAGCAGGGCTATAGCCTCCTTGAAATCGCTGCTAAAAGGGAGGCTCTGGAAAATGTCCTCGTGCCCTACAGTGAGGGGGAAAACTTAGCACTTTTGAAACATGCGGGCTTTGAGCGGGTGGAAATCCTTTTCAAATGGGCGAATTTTGAAACCTTCATCGCCTTCAAGGGTGGGGAAGGCGGGGCGTGTGGATTTTGATTTTATTTTGACGCACACTCCTGCCTTTTTGGCTGCGGCTTGGCTGACGGTAAAGCTTGGTTTTTTGGGGGCGATTTTTGCCCTACTCATCGGTTTTTTTTGCGTTTTGATGCGCTTTTTCAAGCTGAAATTTTTTACGGCCCTGTGTCAAATTTACATTGAATTTTCAAGGAACACCCCCCTCTTGATCCAGCTTTTTTTCCTCTACTACGCCCTGCCCAAGCTGGGGGTGCGCTTGGAGCATTGGCCCCTTTTATCCACGCTTTGCCTCTCTGTGGATGAAATTCTCCGCCCTGCCTTTGCCTGCGCGGTGGTGGGGCTTAGTTTTCTGGGTGGCTCTTATATGGCTGAGGCCTTGAGGGCGGGCTTTGAGGCGGTGCGGCGGCAGCAGTTTGAGGCGGGACTAGCCTTGGGCTTTGGTGCGTGGGGGATTTTGCGCTTTATCGTCCTGCCCCAAGCCCTGCGCGTGGCCCTACCCGCCCTGAGTGCGAATGTCATTTTTTTCATCAAAGAAACCTCAGTGGTGAGCATCATCGCCCTGCCCGATTTAGTAACCCTCATGAAGGGGCTAAATTCCCTCACCTACAAGACCGATGAGCTTTTGCTCATGCTTTTTTTGGGGTATTTGCTCATCATTTTGCCGCTTTCTTTGGGGCTTTGGTTCTTTGAAAAAAGGCTCACTCATGCTTGATTTTTTAAATTCCAACACGCTTTCAAGGCTTGGCGAGGGGCTTTTCATCACTCTTGAAATTTCTTTTTTCAGCACGCTCATCACTTCTTTTGGGGGGCTGATGCTGGGCGTTTTGATGCGTTTAGGTGGTGCTTATCTGCGCGCGTTTCTTCGTTTGGGGCTTGAATTTGTGCGAGTGATGCCCCTTTTGGTGTGGCTTTTTGTGGTGTATTTTGGCTTTTCGCGGTGGTTTGGCTGGGACTTAAGCAGCGTGGGCGCGACCATCGTGGTTTTTAGCATTTGGGGGAGCTTTGAGATGATGGATTTGGTGCGAGCATCCTTGCAAAGTATCCCGCGTCATCAGTATGAGTCAGCCGCCGCTCTGGGGCTAAACCCCTTGCAAAGCTATGTTTTCATCATCATCCCCCAGGCGCTTAGGAGGCTCACGCCCATGAGTATGAATTTGCTCACGCGCATCATCAAAAGCACGACTTTCGCCTACCTCATCGGTGCGGTGGAGCTTGTGAAAGTGGGGCAGCAAATCATAGAATTTCACAATCAAAACGATCTCGCGCCCTTTGTGATTTACGGTTTGATTTTTATGATGTATTTTTTTATTTGTTATCCCATATCTTTGTGTGCGAGCAGGCTGGAAAAAAGGTGGGGTTGAAATGCTAAAAATAGAAAATTTGCAAAAATTCTACGGGGCACATCAGGCCTTGAGGGATATCAATTTGGAGGTGGCAAAAAGTGAGGTTGTGGTGATCTTAGGTCCCAGTGGTTGCGGGAAATCGACCCTGCTGCGCTGCATCAATGGACTGGAGGAAATCGCCTCAGGCGTCATCACCATCGCGGGGGAAAGGATCACGCCCGGCTATAAAAATTGGACGAAAATGCGGCAGAAGGTGGGGATGGTGTTTCAGTCTTATGAGCTTTTTGAGCATTTGAGCGTGCGGGAGAATATTCTTTTGGGACCCTTGCGGGTGCAGAAAAGAAGGCGGGAGGAGGTTTTGGAAGAGGCGAAGATGTGGCTTGAAAAGGTGGGACTAGCGCACAAAATGGACGCAAAACCCTGTGAGCTAAGCGGGGGGCAAAAGCAGCGCATCGCCATCGTGCGAAGCCTTTGCATGAATCCGCTTTTGATGCTTTTTGATGAGGTGACGGCGGCGCTGGATCCTGAAATCGTGCGGGAAGTTTTGGAGGTGATGCTGAATTTAGCTAAGGAGGGCATGACGATGCTCATCGTAACGCATGAGATGGGCTTTGCGCGGGCGGTGGCGGATAGGATTATTTTCATGGATGCGGGGAGTGTGGTGGAGAGCTCGGAGCCGGGGGAATTTTTTGAAAATCCTAAAACCCAACGGGCACGGAAATTTTTGAATTTGTTTGATTATCGTTGAAGGGATTATTAAATTTTATTGACACAAAATGAATTAATTTGACAAATATGTTTGAATCAACTATAATCCTCAACTTCAATTTTGGGGTATGGCCAAGCGGTAAGGCAACAGGTTTTGGTCCTGTGATCAGGGGTTCGAATCCCTTTACCCCATCCATCTTTGATTTTGTAGCGAAGTAGAGCAGTGGTTAGCTCGTCGGGCTCATAACCCGAAGGTCGGGAGTTCAAATCTCCCCTTCGCAACCAAATTTTTAATCCTAAAAAATAGCAAAGCCGATTCTTCTGCTAGATGAGAACTATTTGATTTTTATGCAAACATTCTTTGAAATTTAAAACTTTAAGATAAATTTAAGATAATTTGAAAATTAAGTTGATGATTTTTATGTTTTGGCTTTAGATTCAATAACAATGAAAGCCTTGATAAAATTTTAAACATAAAGCCCGTACATGAGTCGATATGTCAATGAAATGAGTTGTGAAAGTATTTTTGAAAATTCAGTATGGTGCCCAAGGTCGGACTCGAACCGACACAAGGTTGCCCTTACTAGATTTTGAGTCTAGCGCGTCTACCAGTTCCACCACTTGGGCTTTTAGAGTAAAGCGGGGATTATAATTGATTTTACTTTAAAAATTCTTTATTTTTGCCGATATGGTGGTTGAGTTTTAAGAATGAGGAACGCTTTTTGCTTTAGCTATAATAGCAATGTTTTGAGATGAAAATTATCATTTAAGGATAAAAAATGAGAGTTACCAACAAACTGAATTTCACAAACGCCCTCAGCAACACCATGGGTGGCGCCGTGGCTTTAGACAAGATAAGAAAGCAAATCTCCTCTGGGCTTAAGATACAGGACTCCTTTGAGGATGCTAGCGTTTATATCGACAACACGCGGCTTGAGTATGAGCTCAAAACCCTAGAGCAAATCAAAAGCGGCACAAATTCCGCCAAAGAGATGACGCAAAATAGCATGAAGGCTTTGCAGGATATGTCAAAGCTCCTTGAGAATTTCAAGGTCAAAATGACCCAAGCCGCGACCGATAGCAACTCCCAAACCTCCCGCGAGGCCATCGCTAAGGAGCTTGAGCGCATCAAAGAAAATATCGTCCAGCTAGCCAACACCAGCATCAATGGGCAGTATCTTTTCTCTGGCGCGCACCTTGCAACCAAGCCTTTTGACTCAAAGGGCAATTATTTTGGCGATAAAAATAATATCAATGTCGTTACAGGTGCAGGCACAGAAAGCCCCTACAATATCCCGGGCTATGATTTGTTTTTCAAGGCTGATAGCGATTATAAAAAGCAGATTACGACCAATATAAGCCTTACGGACAATCGCTACGATCTGAAACAAAACCCTGAAAAAACAACCTACCTCAAGGGCGATACACCCTGGAAAAATCTCATCGGGCAGGGCTATGTGCAAGATAATAAACTCGACATTGATAAGGACTTTGAGCAGCAAGATACCAAGCTAGAATTCCCCCCAAGTGCCCTTTATGTGCAGGGGACAAAGCCTGATGGGAGTAGCTTTAAAAGCGCGGTTTTAGTGGGGCCTGAGGATAAAATGGAAGATGTGCTTGAAAAGATAGGCAATCTTTACGGCAATACCAAAGAAAATAGAGTCGTCGACATCCACATCAACGACAGCGGTCAAATTCACATCACGGATCTCAAAGAGGGCAATAATAAGCTCGACTTTCATGCTGTGGCTTTCACGCCGCAGTTTACTGATAAACAAAATCTTCAAAATATCCAAGAAAAAATGAAGCAAGCTCAACCTGCTATAAGTAATGAAAACCTCACAAATATGATTATGCAAAAAGCCCTAGAGCCTGTCCCAGCCCCCGTGCCTCCTGTGCAGCTTAGTCCCGAAAATAGCAACCGTGTGAGCAATCTCACCAATCCCGTAACAATAACAATCAACAACGAAAATTTTCAAATCCATCTCAAACGCACCGACTTCATCCACAGCAAGATGACCGATGAGCGTAATAACCCTAGCGATGGGGGTGATTATGATAATGTCTTTTTTGAAAAGCAAGGAAATTCTGTCGTGGGAAACTATCCTCAGGTTATTAAAGGTAGCAACAAATACGCCACAGAAGCGACCAAGCTTAGCGAGACGACCACTTTGGATGTCAATCACCGCATGATCTTACAAGTACAATCAAAAGGTGGTAATACTTACCAAGCTACGATAAATTTTGCTAACCAAACCGTCTCGTTTCTCAACCAAGCCAACCCACCTCAAACCATCTCCTTTCCCATCATGCACACAAATCCTGCCACGGGAAATAGCGGCATGGTGACTAACAACAACGACATCACCTACAAGCAGCTCAATGATATCGTGGGGATGTTTGTCAGTGATAAATTACCCACACAAAGCATCACGCCCAATAATGGACTGATTAATCAAAATGACTACAACATGCTGCAAAATTTGATACGCGATTCGAAGGCCACTGTGGATGTGAGTCTGGACTATAAGGGTCGCATGAGTGTTACCGATAGGCTTTCTACAGGGACGAATATCAATGTAGCTCTCTATGGGAATTTCAGCGGTAAATTTCCCGTGCCTCCCTACACCACCACGGCTAGCACGCACGGCGGAGCGAATTTGGTCTTTCAGGCAAATAATGCCCTAACCATCGACGAGCCCAATGTGGACATCATTAAGGATTTGGATCTGATGATAGAGGCGGTTTTGCAGGGGGATATGAGGGCCGATCACACCTCAGATAATCCGCGAAACACAGGTATGCAGGGCGCTTTGGAGCGGCTTGACCATCTAGCCGATCACATCAACAAGCTCAACACCACCATGGGCGCGTATCATAATAATATCGACAGCGTCCATACCCGCGCGTTGTTTTTAAGCGTCAATGTGCAAAGCATCAAAAGCGGCGTCATCGATGCGGACTATGGTGAGAGCGTGATGAACCTCATGCAAACGCAAATCGCCTACCAAGCCTCACTCAAGGCTAGCGCGACCATAGCGCAAATGAGTTTGTTAAATTATCTATAACCCCTTTTAGCTATAATGGCTTTTTATTTGAATTTAAGGATTTCCTATCAAAAAAGAGGCCATTTTCATCAGTTCTTCTTTGCTCATTTTCTACCTCTGCCTTTGTATGCTAGCTCCAAGTTTGGGAGCCTGGCTTTACGGGGCGAATGTGTTTTTTTTTGGCGAATTTGGCTTTTACTATCCCTTTGCTTTGTTTGTTGGCAATTACCTCGCCTTTAAAAGGGGCTACAAACTAGAAAATTTCAGGCGCGCCGAGCTTTTTGGCTGGGGGCTTGCCCTTTTTGCCGCCCTGCTTTTGTTTGCAGTATTTTACAGGGATAGCGGCGCTATTTTGGAGCTGATTTATACAGTGTTTGGGGCTGTGCTAGGACGCGTGGGAAGCGGGATTTTGGGCGTTCTATTTTTGCTTTTTTCCATCGTTTTGCTTTTTCCAAATTTCATCAAAATCGCCTTTGGTTTTGAGCCCCGCTGGGACTTTCTTTTACGTTTTGAAGAGGGTCTAAAAAAAGCATTGATGCGAATTTTTGGCGGCGAGGAGGCTCCGCAAAACCCGCCGCAGTCCCTGCAAGAAGCCCCCCCGCAAAGGCCCATTCAAGAGCCCGTAAAAGAGGCCCCCTCACAGCCAAATTCGCTCGCACGAGAGGATTTTGAGCAAGAAATTTCACAAGATCCCCCTTCTCAGCCCTTGCCCCAACCTGCCTTGCAACCCCCTCAGCCCCCCCTGCCGTCTGCCCCACAACCCACCTCAAAGCAAGAGGACGCGCCGCCTCAAAGCTTTATCCATGAGCGATCCGAAGAGGTGCAGGCCTTCGTGCGTAAGGCGAGCAAGAGTGTGATCGCCTTGGATGAGGAATTTGATTTTATAAGCCCTGAGGAGCTAGATGTGATACCTGAAAAATTTTTAAAACCCAAGAAAAAGCAAGATTTTGACGCACTGGAGCGGACGAATTTGGACGCGCCAAGCTACCAACGCAAAAATATCGCCATCCCAAGTCCAAGGAAAGAAAGCGCACCGAAAATTTTTAGCAAGGAACTGCAAGAGCGCGAGAGTCTCATGCACAGCGCGAAGCTTCAGCAAGAATACGAGCAGAGCCAAAGGCTTCAAAGGCAAAGAGAGGATGCCCTCCCTTCTCCCCTCGCGCAAGATAGCAAATACAGCTTTGAGGGGAGCGATTGTGCGGCAGAATTTGAGCCTGTGGTCGAGGAGCTTGAATTTTCCATCCCTCCGCCGCCTAGCGTCATCAGCCTTGATGCGCTTGGATCAAATTTTGAGCCGAGCGAATTGGAGCCTGAGCAAAATTTCGCCCCGAATTTCGCCCCTCAGCCCAGCCCTCAGCCCACCACCTCGCAAGAAGTCGCCGCGCAGGATTTGACCCCGCAGGAATTTGTCCCTGAAGAACCTTCGCCACCATCCCCCCCTTCGCAGGGATTGGCCCCGCAAAATTCAAGCGAGGATCCCAAGGCCATCTTGGCTAAGGAAATCGCTCTCAATCAGGCCCTTTTGGCAGAAATCGAGCGGGGGGATTTTGAGGCGCCTAGGGATTTTGAGCTTCCGCCGCTTGAATTTTTGATCCATCCTGGCGCGCAAAATTGTGAGATCGATGAGAGGGAGATCGATAAAAAAATTTATGATTTGCTAGAAAAACTGCGCCGCTTTAAGATCGGCGGCGATGTGATCAGTACTTATACGGGGCCTGTGGTGAGCACCTTTGAATTCCGACCCAGTGCCGATGTGAAGGTCAGCCGCATCTTAAATTTGCAAGATGATTTAGCGATGGCTTTAAGGGCGCGCTCCATCCGCATCCAAGCGCCCATTCCGGGCAAGGATGTGGTGGGCATTGAGGTGCCAAATGAGCAAATTCAGACCATTTATCTGAGGGAAATTTTAGAAAGCGAGCCGTTTAAAAACGCCAAAAGTCCGCTCACGATGGCCTTGGGTAAGGATATTGTCGGTAACGCCTTCATAACCGATCTCAAAAAGCTCCCGCATCTTCTCATCGCAGGCACGACAGGAAGTGGCAAAAGCGTGGGCATCAATGCCATGCTTTTGAGCCTCCTTTGTCGCAACTCCCCTAAGACTTTGCGCCTTTTGATGATCGATCCTAAGATGCTAGAATTTAGCATTTATAATGACATCCCGCATCTCCTCACTCCCGTCATCACCGATCCAAAAAAGGCGGTCAATGCCCTTTCCAACATGGTCGCGGAGATGGAGCGGCGCTACCGCTTGATGGCCGATGCCAAGACGAAAAACATAGAAAATTTCAACGACAAGATGAAAGAGCAGGGCGAGGAGGAGCTGCCCTTCATCGTGGTGATCATCGATGAGCTGGCGGACTTGATGATGACGGCGGGCAAGGATGTGGAATTTTACATCGCGCGCCTAGCGCAGATGGCAAGGGCTAGCGGAATCCATCTCATCGTGGCCACGCAGCGGCCCTCTGTGGATGTGGTCACGGGGCTTATCAAGGCGAATTTACCCAGCCGCCTAGCCTACAAGGTGGGGCAGAAAATCGACTCCAAGGTCATCTTGGACGCGCAAGGTGCCGAGAGCCTTTTGGGGCGGGGGGACTGTCTTTTCACCCCGCCGGGCAGTAATAACCTCGTGCGCCTTCACGCGCCCTTTGCGAGTGAGCTTGAGATCGAGCGTATCGTGGAATTTTTAAAAGCGCAGCAGGCGGTGGTGTATGATGAGAGCTTTTTGAAGGATGAGCAAGGGGTCAGCGTGGGCGACGCGGCGGGGCTTGAGGGGGGGCTTGATGAGCTTTATGAGGAGGCGAAGCGGGTCATCCTTGAGGACAATAAAACGAGCATTTCCTACCTGCAAAGACGGCTTAAAATCGGCTACAATCGTGCGGCCAATATCATCGAGCAGTTGGCGCAAACGGGCTTTTTGAGTGAGCCAGACTCAAAGGGGCAGAGGGAAATTTTATAAAAGGAGAAGGGATGAAAAAATTGATTTTCTTGGCACTTGTTGCCGTTTTTTCCTACGCGAAGGATGTTTATATCGTGCATGGTTTTAAAAGCTCAAGCCAGTATGCGTGGATACCGAGTGTGGCACGTGAGCTGGAGGCACGCGGCTATGAGGTGAAGGCGCTTGATTTGCCTCATGCGGATGAGCCTAAGCTTGAGGAGTGGCTTGCTGCTCTAAGGGCTGAGGTGAAGGCTGATGAGGAGAGCTATTTTATCACGCATTCTTTGGGGGGGATAAGCCTGTTGCGTTATCTTTCGCAAGCGGATGTGAAGGGGAGGGTCGGCGGAGTGCTTTTGGTCGCGCCCTTTGATGAGAAGCTGGCGATTTTGCCCGTTTTGGACGCCTTTAGCGCGCAAAAACCCGACTACGCCAAACTGAGAAAACTCATCGCTAAGTCTGTGGTGCTTACGGCTAAGGATGATAAGATCGTCCCTTATGAGCTCAGTGTCAAGGTGGCAGAGGGCCTGGGCGCTAGGCTTATCGCTTGGGAAAAGGGGGGGCATTTTATGGATGTGGATGGTTTTTATGAGTTGCCTGTGGTGGTTGAGGAGCTTGATAGGATGGCGCGGTAAATTTTTGGAGCGGACTTTTTGGAGCGGGGGCGATGAATTTGCGCTATGTCAATGGTGGGGTGATGAAAAGCAATGCAAACAATCACTTTGATGAGTATTTTACAAAGCCAGAGATTGCAAAAACGCTTTTTGAAAAAAGTAAAAAAATCATCGCAAAATATGAAAATTTAGATAAATACACTTGGCTTGAGCCTAGCGTGGGCGAGGGGTGCTTTTATAAACTTTTGCCTGAATCTAAAATCGGCATTGATATAAATGCGAGTAAATTTGATATTGTGCAGGGCGATTATTTAAAATTTGAATTACCCAAAAAGCCTTTAATTGTGATAGGCAATCCTCCTTTTGGACATCGTGGGGTGTTGGCGCTAGAATTTATTAAGCATTCTAAGGGGGCGGATTTTGTGTGTTTTATTTTGCCGATGTTTTTTCAAAGTTTGGGTAAAGGCTCAGTGCGTTACCGCATAAAAGATTTCCATTTACTCTACGAAGAATCTTTGCCACATAATTCTTTTTACCTTGAAAATGGTAAGGAAAAAGATGTGAAGTGCTGTTTTCAAATTTGGAGCAAAAATTATAAAAGTGAGAGGCAAGAATTTAGCTGGTATGCTCAAAAAGAAAAGCAAGAACCTTTTAGTGATATTCTAAAGGTAGTAACCGTGTCTTTAGCAAAAAATAGAGAGTGTGGCAAGGAGTGGATTTTTGATAAAAAGGCAAATTTTTATCTCTCAAGCACATTTTTTAAAGAAAATGCGGTGGTAAAAGATTTTTCACAAGTCAAGTATAAAAGCGGAGTGGCGATTATTTATAACGACAATGCACCAAAAGAAAAGCTTAATGAGTTGTTTTTGAACGCAGATTGGATAAGGTATAGCTCGCTTGCGACTAATGGCTGCAGACATATTGGCAAATCACATATTTTTAAGCTTTTGCACGAGTCGGGGTTTTGATGAATTTAGAAAAAATTTTACTAGAGCTTATCGAGCCTTTAATCGCCCATCATCAAAGCGAAGCGTTAAAAGTGCAGGAATTATAAGTTTAAATTTATAAACCAAGTAATGCTTTATTGTATTTTAACATTCTTTCTTGCAAGACAATTTTATAGCGGATATTATCGATATATTTTAAAACCACTTCATCGCCCATTAAATTATCAAGCAGGGCATCTTTATCTTTAAAGTTAAGCCTTATTGCCTTTTTGCCGTTTTTATCAAGTGTAAAGATTTTATGAGAATTTGCATCAATATAAATGAGATTTTGCCAATTATCAATGGCTTTTAATGCGTCAATATCTTTTGCATAATAAAATGGCACGATATGGTGAAGTTCAAAGCACACATCTTTTTGCACTTCGTGTTGCTTAAAATATTCTTGTTTAATACTATTGCTTCGCTTAAATATGATATTTTCACCATTTATATTTGCTTTCAGCAGCAGCCTTTGCTTTTGTCTATCATATTCAAACAACGCCATTAAATCAAAGCTATCAAATAGCGTTTGTGCTTCATTTTTCCAATTATGAAAATCTCTTTTTTGTGTTTTATTTCCATCAAAATTTTTCGGCACACAAAATTTATTTACCACATCTTCTACCACCTTTTGTCTAGCTTTCAAGCTTCTAAATTCATTGATAAACTCTATAATCACTTCTTTTGTTAGAATCTTGTCTTGATAATCCTTGCATAAAAAGCTTACAAAAAACATCATTTCACTTACACTTAAATAGCTAGGATTTAGTGCATTTATTATATCTAGCACATCTTGGACTATCCCGCCAAAAACAAAGTCTAGTGCGATTCCTAAGTTTCTTTGCTCTTCAAAAATATTTTTAGATTCTAAAAAGTCTAAGCCACTTTGTGTGATTTTCACATATCTATAATTGCGATAAGTTTTGCCAATATAACAAATCTCTTGTTTATGATTAAATCTATCAATAAGCCCCATTCTCTGCAAATTTACAAAAATAATTTTTCGCATACCCATATCTGTAATGCTTTTTTGTATTGTCAATAAATCTTTATTGACATTTTGCAGATATTCACAAAATTCTATCTCATCGCTACTATATTTATAATTATCATAAACATCGCCTTGTGTGTGTAAGAGTAATGTATCTTTTGGTAAATGCTTTAGCACAATTTTAATATACTCCACGCTCCAGCGATAATGTTGCAATTTATGCAAACCCCTATAATCATCTCTAAGCACCCTGTGATAAAGAAATTTTAAACATTCTAAAGCAGGATTTATACCTAATAATGCAGTTGTAAAATGAGATTCAGTCATTTATTATCTCCTTATCTAAGCTAGAATCCACATATTCAATACTCGCCTCACAGCCGATGAAATTCCGCCCTAAATCCCTAGCACACAGGCTTGTCATTCCACTTCCGCTAAATAAATCTAGCACTAAATCCCCTTTTTTAGAGCTTGCCTTTATCATTCGCTCAATCATCTCTTTTGGCTTTATGGTTGGGTGGTGGAGCTTTTGCGTTTTGCCATTTACTTTTTGCTTATGTCTTTGGCTAGTGATTTCCCACACATCAGGGCAGAGTTTGCCATTTTCATTTGGATACCACCTTTTGCCATTTTTTAAGATTCCATTTTTTTTAGCGTGCTCTATGCGACTTGTTGATTCATAAGGCACACGGATAGATTCTGGGTCAAAATAATAGCTTTTAGAATCCATTGTGTAAAATAAAATAGATTCTTGATTATTTACAAAGCGTTTTTTTGT
>NZ_JAUMZG010000002.1:0-65975 GCF_030528245.1 Campylobacter sp. | reverse complement strand
TAAGGAATGGCTTCGGGCATAATGGCAGCGTGCTTACCAAAGGCAGAATCTGCTTTATTTGGTATAGGTATATCCCAGATTTGCTTGGTGTATTCTACCCATTCTTTTTGGCTAAGTTTACTCTGCTCTTTTAGCCTTTTCGGTGTGTTTTGCGGCTTGCCATCTTTGACATAAATGGTGATAAATTCGCTTGTATTTTGCGCGTAAAAATTGCGTGGATAAGGGTAGCTGCCAAACATCAATTTTTTAGTGGTATTGGTGCGATTCCATATATATAAATCAAGCAAAAAGAGAGAGGTAGATTCTAAAATGCTATGCTGTATATCACTTTGCAAGTCAAAAATGTGGCGATTATAATGCGTATTTAAGTCCTTTTTAAACATCGGCATTAAAGGCACATTGATACACAGTTTGCCATTAGGCTTTAGCACTCTCTCACACTCACGCCATACTTTTAAAAGCTCTTGTATATAGATTTTATATTCACTTATAGCACCTAAATCACCCTTTTTAGAATGAGAATGCACACAATTTTGATAGCCATTTTTCGCATAATCTTTGATATTAAAATACGGTGGCGAAGTGATGATTACATCCACACTAGAATCCAAAACTTCACTCATATTTTGACTAGATTTGTAAAAAATTTGATTGAGCATGTTTTTAGCGCTGGGGCAGGGTTTTATTCGCCATTTGGTAGATGAAGGCAAAAACCTCTGCCACCGCCTTATACATATTGGGCGGGATTTCATCGCCCAAATCCAACTTGCTCAAAATTTCTATCAAATCCTCATCCTCCTTAATGGGCACCCCGTGCTCCTTAGCCAAAGAGATGATTTTCGCTGCCCCCTCACCCTTGCCGCTAGCTAGCACTTTGGGCGCTGGTTGCTTTTCGTGCTTGTAGCCAAGTGCCACCGCCTTTTTGATGCTTTTTTTAACCCCACTCATACCTTTTTATCCATACCCATTTCAAGGTCCAAATTTTTACCCCCACGCGCATCAAAGGGTGAGCGGATGATATCGCTCACGAAAAAATTCGCGCTCAAAAGCCCGGCCTTATTGATAGCCCTTTTGAGCTCGTGAGCGTTTTCATAAATAGTCCTTCTAAAGTCCCTATTTTCCGCCATAATATTAATGTCGATGTATTTTTCATTGTTGAGAGAAACGAGGATTTCCAAATCACCCAGCCTTGCAAATTCCAGCTTGATCTGCGCGAAAAATTTATCCTTCTTGCCCCTGCGAAAGATGATTTTAGAGCCGTTCAAATCCTCCCAAGAAAAGGGCAGGTAAGTATTGATGGAGTCATTGGCTAGGGATAAGAGTTGGTTGATTTCAATCTGCGCCAAAAGACGATTGGCCTGATTATACACGGCTTCATTGCCCTCATTTTTCGCCACGCTTGAAATTTGCAAGAGGGTCGATTTGATATCGCCGTGAATTTCAGCCGCGATATCTTGGTCGTTTTTAAGCCTGATGTTTTGCAAATCCCTCGCCGAAAGCTCAAGCTTGCGATCCAAATTTTTAAGCTCATTGAGATTAAATTTAGCATTTTGCGCCCCCGGATCAAGCTGCCTCAGGCTCTCATTGATCTTACGCCCCAGCTGCAAGAGATCCCTATTTAGCCCCTCAAGCTCCTCTAAAGCGCCATTTTCAGTGCTAAAGGCCAAATTTTTCAAGGCATTGTTTTTTAGGATTTCTTGATTTTTCACT
This sequence comes from Campylobacter sp., assembly GCF_030528245.1. Taxonomy (GTDB): domain Bacteria; phylum Campylobacterota; class Campylobacteria; order Campylobacterales; family Campylobacteraceae; genus Campylobacter_D. Next base: position 64,265 of record NZ_JAUMZG010000002.1, on the reverse strand, counting down.
CCCTCGGCGACCTTGGGCGCGGGACTTTCTGGCGACTTGGGCTGGGGATTTTCTGAATTTTTTGACAAAATGGGCCTTGCATTATTCTCATACGATCCCGGCGCTTCTTTGGCGCGTTCTTTGGGCCCTTCCTGCAAGGGCTCTTTGAGATTTTCTTTTGAATTTTCCCTTAAATTTGCTTTCAAATTTTCTTTTTCCTTGGCATTTTCTGGACCCTTATGAACTTCTTTTTTATCCTCTTTGGTAGCTTCATTTTTGGAGGATTCATTCGCCTCATGTTTCGCCTCATCCCTTACGTTTTTATCTTCTTGCAAAACCAGCTTTTCATTTTTTTCGCTTGTGTTTGGAGTGAGATTTTCTGGGGATCTTTCCGGCCTTATCGTTTCGTTTTCTTTGGTGGGGTTTTTTGACGGAGCGGGAGTTTGAGGGATGTCCGCATTTTTATCGTTGGGTTTGCTTTGGAGTAAATTTTTGAGCGGCTCTTCATCTTTTTGATGGGGCCGCTTTTGAATTTCGTGTTCTTGGATGATGGTTTTGAGAGTGTTTTCCAGTTTTTCAAAGCTTTTTAGCGCCTCCGCTAGTGGCTTGGGATCCTTGATGATGAGGTTTTCAGGCTTACTTAGGGCCTTGATGAAGTCGCTTTTTAGCGATTGGAGTTCTTTTAAAAAATGCGCGGCCAAGTTTTCTATCTTGCTTCCTGCGATTTGGGGATTTTTGTTGATGTAGTTTTTGAAATTTTCTATTTTTTGCGCGAGGTTTATCAGGGGGCTAAAGGAGCTTTTTTGCAAAATTTGCTTGCTTTCACCAAGGTGTTGTGCAAGAAGTTTTTTCAGGCCTTCAAGGCTTTCTTTGGGGCTAAGATTGAGTCTAGCAAGCTCTGCGATTTGGGCTGAAATTTCTTCACTGCTAAGGGCCTTGATGCTGTTTAAAAGATTGTAAAAGCTTTTGGGCAAAAATTCCTCATTGAGGGCGTCTTTGAGCTTGGCCTCGAAAAACACGCCCGAATTTTTAAGCAGGGGCGCAAAATCATTCGCCTTAATTTCACTAGCAGGTCTTAGAATTTGCTCCAGTTTGCTTGAAAGCTCCAAAAAAGCGGGGTTTTTTTCAAGCTCTGCGCTGAGGCTTTTTAGCTCTCCTGTGAAATTGGGAGCTAGGTTGAGGAGATTGGCCTGTTTTAGCAGGGGTGAGTTGGGGTTTTTTTGGGCGTTGATTTGGCTTAAAACCTTGTTCATCAATTCCTTAAATTTAAGCAGGGTTTCGTTAAGTTGCGTTTTTTGCGCAAATTGAACCTCGCTCGCTGCGTCTTTCAAGCCTAAATTTTTCTTTAAAGCTTGGCTCAAAAGCTCCTTAGAATCAAGCCTTTCCTTGCTGTCTTTTGTGATGCCAAGATCATTTTTAAGGTCGCTTTTGTTGGTGCTGATTTGAGATTGTAGTTTGGTATTAATCATCAAAAATCACCGCTTTTCCAAGATTTTTTGAATTTTTTGCTTGAGATGTTGGGTTTGTTGATGGCGAATAAAATCAAAATTCCAAGCAGCACGGCATAAAACCACACAAAACCCCTGTGAGAAAAATACTCCATCAAAATCCCCAAAATCAAAGGTGCGATCAAGGAGCCCAAAGAGTAGCAAAATAGCACCCCGCGTCCCAATTCCACGGTTTTATTTTTATCCACCAGGACATCATTTGCCCGGGCCAGAGCTAGGGCATAAAGCGAGAAAATCCCCATGCCCAAGAAGATGGCTAGGAAGTATTGCGCTTGGAGGCTAGGATTTAGCAAAATGAAAACCATCATCGTAGCAAGGCCCACCCCCGCGCACATGATGATGGCGATTTTGCGCCCCATTTTATCAGAAATGGTCCCGATGAAAGTTTGGGAGACAAAGCCTCCCATCATCGCGCAAAACATAAAATACGAAAGCGCCTTGGCCTCGAAATTTTGCAGCAAGATAAAGAGCGAGGACATCGCAAAAAAACCATTCATAAGCATCCCCGCGATGAAGCTTGTAACGATAGCCAAGGGGGCGATGTCGAAAATTTTTGGGATGGAAATTTTTTCGCTTTTTGGCAGGAGGGGGGCCTTGATTTTGAGAAGATTGAGCGGCAGGGATGAGAGCAAAATCAGGCTCGCAGAGACGATAAAAACGGTTTGCTGGTCTAAATCAAGCGCGATGATGAGGGTGCCAAGACCAAAGGAGAAGTAAAACACGAACTCATAAAAGGCTAAGATGCGTGAGCGGACGGAATTTTTCGCCTTTTCGTTGAGCCAAGACTCTATGATCATCAAAAGGCTGTAATAGCAAATGCCGATGAAAAAACGAAGCAGTGCCCAAAAAATAAGATTTTCACTTAGGGTGTGGAGCATAGCAGCGATGCCAAAGCCCGCCGCGAAAAGCCCAAAAGAGCGGATGTGCCCTATGCGAGAGATGATTTTTTGCGAAAAGATGGTCCCGCACAGGGCGCCGATGAAGAAGCACGAACTCACCAAGCCCACAGCAAGGGAGCTGGCGCCGTTATTTTTCAAAATCACACCGATGGAGCTTACGATGAGGGCATTACCCGCAAACAAAAAGCACGCCCCCGCAAAAAGGGCACTCATGGACTGAATAATTTTTTTAGGACTCATATCTCAAATAAAACGCAAGGGATAAAACCGCAAATAAAAAGGCTGAAATTCCACTCAAATATCCCAAAATCGAAAGCAAATTTTGATGATGTAAAAATAAAAATCCCGCCACCAAAAAACCATAGCTTGCGATTTTAAGCCCAGAAAAAAACAGGGCAAAATTTCGCATCTTGCTTAGGGATAAATCGTCATTAGCCTCCTTGAAATTTATAATTTTTTGATTTTTTTGCATCTTTTTGACGCAGATGAGAGGGGGCGCAAAATTTGCATTTTTGACCCGCCTTAAAATGCCCTTTTGATAGCGCAAATAGGAGCTTAAAACGACAAAAAAGACGCTCACAAAGGCCACCTCAAAGCTCACAAAAACCTCCCACTCCAAATGCGCCCAAATCGCAATCCCCAGCAAAAAAAGTCCGTTGCATAAAAAAAGCAGAGTAAAAAAGGTCCCCCCCTTTCGCATCAGTTTTTTTCCTCGAGCTTCTTTTGCGCAGCCTCATCGCGCCTTGAAAATTCCTCATAGCTTTTCACCTGAGCCTTGTAGGCCTTATAGACATTTAAAATCGCCGCACTCACGCCCCAAAAAACCCCCACCCAAAAAAGCCAGGGGTAGGGGGTGAATTTTCTCATCAAAAGTCCCAAGCCTACCCCCAGCAAAACCGCCACAACCACAGAAATTCCAAGACTCAAGCCCTCGCTAGCCTCCAAGCCCTTGCGGATGAAATTTTTTCTCATAAGGCTTTAAAACTCTTTTTTGCAGCCTCTAGGGTCCTGTCGATGATCTTGTCGTTCATTTTGTCGCAAATGAAACCCGTTTCAAACTGCGATGGGGCGAGATAAACGCCATTTTTAAGCATATTGTGGTGGAATTTTGCAAAGAGTTTAAGATCTGACTTTAGGGCGTCTTGGTAGTTTTTCACCGGATCCTTGGCGAAAAAATAGCCCCACATCGAGCCCACAAAGCAGGCCTGAAAGGGCACTCCCCTCTCAGCGGCCAAATCGCTCAGGCCAGAAGTGAGTCTTTTGGCCAGTTTGCCCAGTTTTTTGTAGAGATTTTTTTTGCCCTTTGCCTTGCTAAGGCTTGCAATGCCAGCGGCCATGGCCAGAGGATTGCCGCTTAGTGTGCCCGCCTGATAAACCCCGCCCAGAGGACTCAAGCAGTCCATAATCTCAGCCCGTCCCGCAAAGGCCGCCGCAGGCAAGCCCCCGCCGATAACCTTGCCAAAGGTGACCAAATCCGCCTCGATGCCATTTAGTCCAAAAGAGCCCAAAAAAGAAGCCCGAAAGCCGCTCATTACTTCGTCAAAAATGAGTAGGGTTTCATTTTGTCTGCAAATTTTTTGAAGTTTTTGCAAAAATTCCACATCCCCCGGCACAAGCCCCATATTGCCAGCGATGGGCTCGATGATGAGGCAGGCGATGTCCTTGTGCTTTGCGAATAGAGCCTCGACGCTTTCTATGTCGTTGTAGGTGGCGACTAGGGTGTTGGTGGCGTTTTCTTGCAGGATGCCCAGCGAGCTTGGGGTGTTGAAGGTCGCTGCGCCACTACCCGCACTCACAAGCAAGGAATCGCTATGTCCGTGATAGCATCCTTCAAATTTGAGAATCTTCGCCCTGCCCGTGAAGCCCCGCGCAAGGCGGATCGCGCTCATGGTCGCCTCCGTGCCGCTACTGACAAAGCGGATTTTGTCAAGGTGGGGGAAATTTTCCAAAATAAGCTGGGCCAGGCGACTCTCGCACAGGGTCGGCGCCCCAAAGCTTACGCCCCTTTTTAAAGCCTCCTTGCAGGCTTTTTGTATGTCCCTGTCGCCATGCCCAAAAAGCAAGGGTCCCCAGCTCTGTACGAAGTCGATGAATTCATGCCCCTCGATGTCCTTGATGAGGGCTCCTGTGCCGCTTTTGATGAAGAGGGGCTCACCCCCCACGCTGGCAAAGGCGCGCACGGGGGAATTGACCCCCCCTGCGATGAGGGAGAGGGCGTTTTGAAAGGCGGTTTTATTGGTCATTTTTACTCCTTGAAAATTGTTGGATGTAGTGGTAGAGGCTTTTGATTTCCTCATCCGTGAGGGAATAGCTTGGCATGAAGCTTTTGCTGGGCCTTTCAAGGGCGTTTTTGAAGCGCACATAATCTAAATTTTGTATGCTTGGCACCTTGTAGGCTGTTTTTTGTCCGTTGAGGGTGTAATGCCCCAAAATTTGCTCCTCGCCCCTGCTTCCGTGGCAGTGCTTACAGCTGATGCCCCTTGGATTTTCATAGAGCATTTTGGCGTATTCTTTTTGCGTGATGAAGTCCGCTCCAAAGGCGCACAGAGGGGTGGTTAAAATGAGGGGTAGGACTTTCAATATTCTGCCTTGTTAATGAAATTTCAATACTATACAATCTTTGTTTAAATAAGGTAACTTTCAAGGACGGCGATGATTTTGCTTGATGGTAGAGCTTTGAGCGTGAGGATGAGGGAGAATTTCAAGCGAGTGAGTGGGGAGCTTGAAGATAGGGGCATCAAGCCCTGCTTGGCGGTGATTTTAGTGGGCAATGATGCGGCGAGTGAGACCTATGTGGGGGCCAAGGCAAGGGCCTGCGAGGAGTGCGGCATCAAGTCTCTCGTTTATAAGCTGGATGCGGCTACGACGACAACAGAGCTCCTCGCCCTCATCCAAACGCTCAATCACGATGATAGCGTGGATGGTATTTTGGTGCAGCTTCCCCTGCCGCGTCAAATTCATAAAAATTTAATCCTCGAAAGCATCGCAAGCTCTAAGGATGTGGATGGTTTTCATCCCATCAATGTGGGCTATTTGAATTTGGGACTTGAAAGCGGGTTTTTGCCCTGCACTCCTTCGGGCGTGATGCGGCTTTTGAGGGCTTATGATCTTAGGCTTGAGGGGATGGATGCTGTGGTGGTTGGCGCCTCGAATATAGTCGGACGCCCCATGGCGACCATGCTTTTAAATGCTGGGGTTAGCGTGAGTGTGTGCCATAAAAAGACGCGGGATTTGCGCGCGCATACGCGGCGGGCGGATCTGATCGTGATGGCGGCAGGGCAGGTAAATTTACTCACGGCCGATATGGTAAAAGAGGGCGTTATCGTGGTGGATGTGGGGATCAATCGCGTGGGGGGTAGGATTGTCGGCGATGTGGATTTTGAGGGGCTTTGCAAAAAGGCAAGCCACATCAGTCCCGTCCCTGGCGGTGTGGGCCCCATGACCATCGCGATGCTTTTGGAAAATACGCTCAAATCCGCTAAAAATCGAACGACTTATTCTTAAAATTTCTCAAGGAAAATCTATGCAGGTGCTAAAAAAAATGTGTGAATTTTGGAATTCTTGGACGGGAACCATCATCATCGTTCTTTTGATATTCTTTTTTTTGATGCAAAATTTCATCATCCCCTCAGGCTCCATGAAAAATACCCTGCTTGTGGGGGATTTGCTCTTCGTGAAAAAATTCAGCTATGGCATCCCGACCCCGCACCTTCCTTGGCTGGAGCTACCCATTTTGCCCGATTGGGACGGGGATGGGCATCTCATCAGGGGCGAGGGGCCTAAGAGGGGCGATATTGTCGTCTTTAGAAACCCCCTTGCAGAAAAAATTCACTTCGTAAAGCGCTGCGTGGCCTTGGGTGGGGATAGGGTGGTTTATGCGGATGAGGCCCTTTTTGTGCGAATGCACGAGGGGGATGCGTATATGAGGGAGCATTATGCGGATAGCCTTGCTACGCTTGGTGGGCAGCTTTATGTGAGAGAGCCTTACAAGAAGGAGGGCATCCACTATGAGGAAGCTAAGGACATGGAGGAGGATATCGCAAGATACGCGGCGGCAGGGCAGTTTGCGATGTCAAAGACGCATTTTAAGGAGCTGGGGGGGGCCTATGTTTTTGATGTGCCTGAGGGGGAGTATTTTATGATGGGGGATAATAGGGATTATTCCTCAGATAGTCGTTTTTGGGGCTCTGTGCCTTATCGTTTGATAGTGGGTAAGCCTTGGTTCGTTTATATGTCGGTGGATAAAAATTACAAGGTTCGCTGGGAGAGAGTGGGGCGGCTTGTGGATACTCTGGAAAATGAGAGCAAATTCATCAAAGATGACGATAGCGATGATGGTTTGAGCTAGGGATGAAGGGCGGGGGATGAGCCCCTCACCCTTGTGAGATTTGTGAATTCAAAGCTTTCCGCCCTCAATCACCACATCATCAGCCTTGATGTCCTCGCTAAAATGCGCCTTCAAGCTTTCATCGTAAGCCTTGTGAAAGAACTGCTCTTCGGCCAGTTTGACGATGAGTTGGTCAATGAAATCTTTCAACTCCTTATCGCCCTTTTTGACCGCTGGCGCGATGACATCTTGATTTCCAAGCTCCTTAATGGCAACTTTAAAATCGGGATTTGCTTTAACCCAAGCAAAAAGCAGAGTGTTATCGTGAGCCAAAGCCTCGCCCCTCTTGTCCGTCAAAGCCGCGAAAGCCTCTGTGTTTTGGTCAAATTTGAGGCTTTTGATGTCGGGATGGTTTTTAGTGAAATAGGCATCGGCTGTAGTGCCCTTATTGACAATCAAGGTCTTATCTTTCAAGTCCTCAACGCTAGCCACCGCGCTATCCTGCGCCACCGCCACGCCCAAGGCTACCTTCATGTAAGGCAGGGCAAAATCCACCTGCTCGGCTCTTTCTGGGGTTTGGGTGAAATTGGCTAGGATGATGTCCACCTTGCCAGACTTCAAAAATTCCACGCGATTTGCCGCCTCCACAAGCACGAATTCCACTTTGTTTTCATCGCCCAAAAGCTCCTTGGCGATGCGTTTGGCAAAGATCACATCATAGCCCTGATTTTGTCCCTTTTCATCCACATAGCCAAAAGGGGGCTTGTCGCTAAAAACGCCGATTTTAACCACTCCGGCATTTTTGATCCTGTCGATAGAGCCTGCATTAGCGCCTGTATCCCCACCTGAGCAAGCGGATAAAATCAGCGCAACGAAAGCCGCAAAGATACCTAAAAAAGCATTTTTCATCCTGAGTCCTTTTAATGAAATTTTTAGAAATGTGAATTTCTAAACGGGGGATTATAAAAATGAAACGCTAATCAAAATAAAACAATGATTTAAATTTGTGTTGTAGCATGTGCGTTTGATTTTTTCGTTTGATAAGGGGGATGCGATGTTGAGGCATGTTTTGTTTTTTTTGTGTTGTGCTTTATTTTTGGGAGCTTGCTCGAGTCAAATCAGCGATGGGGTGGTTAAAAAATACGAAAATGGACTCAACGCGGAGTTTAAAAAGACGCTTTTGCAGATCGTGGATAATAAAAATGTTAGGGTGGAAGCGGATGATTTTGTCTGCAGGGCGGATGGGAAATTTGTGATTTGTGAGAATTTTACCTTCGCTTTGCTTGAGAAAAATCCTAGGGATGGTGCAAAGTTGGAGGAAATCGTGCGATCGCAGGGCTTTGTATTGCGCAGTAATCAGCTTTACTTAGGTGATAGGGAGGGTAATGTTAGTCTCAAGGATGCGGTGGATAATATGTTTGAAAACAACGAAAAAATACAGGTTAGCATCCGGATGAAATCGTTTAAAATCGGCGAAAAGCTGACAAGGGAAATCAAGGCAGCGCAGCGCTTTTTTGTCAAGGATGTGAAAATTGCTGAGCTTGTGCAGGAGTGGGTCAAGGATAGCTATGATTTGGAACTAAACTATGATGTCGCTCAAAACGAAAAAAATTACGATTGGACGATGAATTTTACATTCGGTAATGCCAAGGATAATCACATCAAGATCTCAAAAAGGGCCAGCGTGAGTAAGGATTTGTGGGCTATAGCCGGAGATGAGCTGCTTTTTGATACTGCTGTGCAAAATGTGTCGGAGCAAGGCCTTAAAAAATTTGTAGAGGATGATGATGAACGTGCGCTGAAAATTTTGCAGTTGATAAAACCTCAAAATCTTCAAATCGATACAAGCTTACAAACCAATGATGTTTTCAAGCCCTATCTTACGATGGCTAAGGGCTATCTGCAAACCCTCAAAAATAGACAAGAGATCGATGAGAAGCGAATTGTCCTCTTTGATAAGGTCGCCAATTTGATGGACAAAATGGATAAGAGTTCGATTTATAGGTCAAATTTGGAGCTTCTTTTTAAGGATGATTTTTCAGTGGCTGATTTTTCGGGAGTTGCCCCGGAAAATCCCATCAAAAAAATCATCCTCAATGGCGAGGATTTCAGCGAGATCTTACAAATGTCCTCCGAGCTTTGGTGACTGGAGTTGTTGAGCTATTTCTTTAAGAGTTGCCTATTGATTTATTATTTAAGAAATACAAAACATTAGCCCCCGCCACGCATGAAAACATCACCAAAGAGAGGGCTAGGGGGGTGTTGGCCTCAAGGGCGCCGACGAGGATGGCGCTTAGGCCTGCGAGGGCAAACTGTGCCGTGCCAAGCACCGCAGAGGCCGTGCCGCTGTGCTTTTGGAAACGTGCCATGGCAAGGGTGGTGGCGTTGGGCGCGATGAAGGCTAGCATGGCGATGCTGGTGAAAATTCCAAGCTCAAAAAGCCAGAAATTGGGATAAACAAGGGCACTGCAAAGCAGGATGGAGACTGACAATAGCATCAAAATCAGGGCACGGGAGAGGATTTTTTCGCTTGCGAAGTGGCGCACAAGGCGGGCGTTGATGTTAGCGCAGAAAATGAAGCCTAGGGCATTGATGCCAAAGAGTAGACCAAAGTGCTGCCCGCTCAGGCCAAAAAATTCTACAAAAACAAAGCTAGAGCCCGTGATATAGGCAAACATCGCCGCCAAAACCAAGGACATAGAAGAGACATAAATGAGGAATTTTTTGTCGCTAAGGATGAAAGCGTAGGCTTGCTTTGTCTTTTGGAGGGAGAATTTTTGACGACCGAGATGGGGAGCGGATTCTTTAAGCGCAAAAAGAATGAGCAAAAAAAGCAAAATTCCAAGTGCGAAGAGTGTGGCAAAAATGCTATGCCAAGAAAAATATTCTAGCAAAAGGCCTCCAAATGAAGGAGAAAGCATGGGGGCAAGGGCGCTAAAAACCATCATCAGGGCAAAAACGCCAGCCGCTTCTTTAAGCTCGAATAAATCATTGACAATAGCCCTAGCGATAACCACTCCAGCGCATCCCCCCAAAGCCTCAAAAAAACGCAGAGCGATGAAGGCGTAAATGCTATCAATTATCACGCAAAAAAGGCTTGAAACGATGAAGATAAAAATCCCCACAAGGGCGGGAATTTTACGCCCAAAAACATCGCTCAATGGTCCATAAATAAGCTGTCCTAAAGCAAAAGCTACAAAAAAACTTGCTAAAGAAAGTTGGGTTAAAAACTCGCTTGTTTCAAAGCTTTGTTTGACCTGTGAAAGAGCGGGGAGATACATATCGGTAGAAAGCGGGGCTATGCTCGACATTAAAGCTAAGATGAAAATAAGTCTAAATTTGGCAAAACCCTTAATTTTGGTGTGTTTTTGCATTAAAAGATCTCGCTAAAAAATTCACCAAATTCGGCATAAATTTGCTTATTTCTTTCCTCAATGTCCTTAAAACTCCAGTCCTTTTTAGAGCTTTTTGAAAGGGCTTTTACTTCGGCACAAAATGAAGCGGCATAATGCTCTTTTTTCTTAGTAAAAAATTCATTTGAAGCGACTATGTTAAGCTTTTTTTCTATAAGAATTTTATTGCCTATTTGTTCAACCAAGCCTTTAACCTCATCTTCTTCAAGCTTGTAGTAATTATCCTGCCATTTTTTAGGGAGTATATGCTCTATCTCTAAAAGATTAAAACTGAAATTTTTATTTGCACTATTCCACCAAAAAATTTGCTTTTCATCATAAATTAAGGCATAAAAAGCAAGAACATAACGCATATTTTTAGGGATAGTTTTTTGGGAAAAATCGATGAAATTTTCCAAACTTGGCATTTTTAAAACGGGTAAATTTAAAGATTTTTCAAAAATTTTCTCTCTTTTTTTGTTTTTTAAATTGATATTAGCCTTCATAAAGCCCCAAAAAAGCCCAGCTCCACCGCCCTTACCCCAAAATAAACCAAGCGCACAATAAGATGCAATTTGCGGTAAAATCATATCTAAAAGCTCTTTTAAGCTCTCTTTATTTTTATGTGCTTCGTAAAAACACATCGAAACAACCATACGCCATAATTTATTAGGAAATAGATTTAAAATCGCAAAATATTTTTTACCCTGCTCGTCTAAAAAATCATAAGGATTCGCCCAAAAATCGCCCAGTTTTTTGATAAATTCAAAGCTTTCTTTTTGGGTGAGTAAGTCCTCATTTGCTGCAAAATTGACATTTTTCTTTTTAGAATTTAATTTATCTTTTTTAGTCCAAAAATCAAGCACAGTAGGGATAACGGTGTCTAATTCCTCGTGTAAAGCTCTAATAATATGCTCATATTGCTCAAATAAAAAGCCTACATCTTCTTTTTTAAGATAATTTGAATCTTGAAGCAAACTTTCTAAATTCTGCCACTCTTTCGCAAAAAGGGGCTTTTCATCTTCTTTTTTATTTGCGTAAATAATGCCTTTTAAAATATCTGCCGTGCTAAGCGAAATGCCTCTATTATTAAGAGTATTAAAAATCCTTAAAGCCTTGTCCCTTTCGCTGCATTCTATGGGTAAAATTACGCAATCATCAAGCAAACATTCACAAAAGCCAAACCACTCCACAGGCTCATTAAGTGCCAAATCATCAATTTTTCTTTTAAAATAAAGATAATTTTTTTCGTATAAAGAAAGTTTTTTATCTTTTTCGTCTATTTTTATATCCTCTTTAAAAAGATTTTCTAATTTTTCATTATCCTTAGCTGTGGCAACCTCGCTTTTTAAATGCGTTTTATCGTAAAAAATTTCTCCGGTTCTTCTGTGCGTATCCCATAAGCAATCCGCCAAACTATCCTTTAATTTATCGACATTTTCTTTCTTTTGCCCTTTTGCCTTTTCATAAAAGGGCGCGAATGAGTAATAAAAGCGTGGTAGTGCGTTGCTGTCCGTCTATGATGTTTTGCACCTTATTTTCTGCGTAAATGACCATAGAGCCTAAAAAATACTCATCATCGTCTGTTTTATTTTTATAAAAATGATAAATATCGTCCCAAAGCTGCCCACACTCATCTTCTCCCCAAACATAATTTCTTTGATACATAGGGATAAGAAAGTGATTTTTAGAAAGATAATTCGCGATAGTATTTGCCTCTGCTCTTAATTCTGCCATTTTAGTCTCCTGTAATTTATATTATAAATTTTAGCAAAATAAAATTAAAATTATTTATGATACATTGCGTTTAAAAAGTTTAAATTTGCTTTATTTTTTAACACAAATTAGCTAAATTTTAAAAAATAAAATCAAGGTTAAAACATGCTGCCCTTTAGCGATGAAGAGCTTATAAATCCCGTGAAAAAAAGCTTGGATAAAAATTTACACATTTTAGAAAAAGATGGTGGTGGGCTTGAATTTTTAGGCGTTAAAAACGGCGTGGTTTATGTGCATTTGATCGGCGCTTGCAAGGGCTGTGCTTCCAGTGGGACGACTCTAAAATACGGGCTTGAAAAACAGCTTAAAATCGACATACATCCCGAAATCAGCTTGGTGAATTTAAACGGCGGGGCCGATGAGTTTGCAAAATTATAAAAAAATCGGCATTGAGCATTTTTATAAGGGCGATTTTCAAACCGCGAAGATGTATTTTTCTCTAGCCTATGAAAAGCGTAAAAATAAGCGTTTGCTCAATTTCATCAGCCTTTGCGATTTGGCGCTTAAAAATCCCCGAGAGGCCTCCTTGCTTTTTGAATTTTATTTGGACAATTACAAAATGCCCGATGTGGATAAAGATTTTGAGGGGATTTTAAATTCCTTTGAAAGCGAAAGCATCAGGGAGGAATTTGAGGGCGTTTTTGCGCTGAATTATCGCGATTTTTTAAAAAGCGAGGAAAATTTAGGTTTTCAAAAAAGCTTTGAAAATGTGATTTTAGGAACCAAACTCATCATTGACGATAGGGAAGATTTTTTGGATTTTTTAGAAAAACTACTCGAAAATGGCTACAAAGAAATGATTTTAAGCTACATAGAAAGTCTCTCGCCACATTTTTGGGACAATGACAGGTTCATCAAATTGCAAGAAAAACTCATGGGGTTTAAAAGTGAAGCTAAGGCTTAGCAACACTTTCATCACGGATGATTCTAGCGAGTGCGTGCAGGATTGCCTTTTTCTCAGCAGTGCGCAAAACGCTAAATTTGAAGCCGATGCCCTCAAAAATGGCGCAAAAATTATCAAGGCCCATACGGCCAAAAAGCTTTTAAACATTGATGAGGGCATTAAAATCATCGGCATCACAGGCACAAACGGCAAGACCACAACCGCCGCCGCGCTTTATTCCATCCTGCTAGATTTGGGCTTTAAATGCGCCCTTTGTGGCACTCGCGGCGCCTTCATCAACGACACGCAAATCGCAGCCAAGGGCCTCACCACCGAGCCCCTTTTGAGGACCCTGTCCTATTTGCAAAAGGCCAGCGAGGCAAAATGTGAATTTTTCGTGATGGAGGTCAGCTCTCACGCCCTCGTGCAAAATCGCATCGAGGGACTTAGTTTTGCGGCGAAAATTTTCACCAACCTCACCCAGGATCATTTGGATTTTCACGGCTCTTTTGAGAATTACCGCGCGGCCAAAGAAAGCTTTTTTGCCGATGATGCCATAAAATTCATCAATAAAGACGCCGCAGCTTTAAAATTCAATGTCAAAAATTCCTTCTCCTACGGCTTAGAAAATCCCGCCTTTTATCACGCCAAGGCCTATGCTTTGGAGGGGGGCATTGAGGCTTTGATCGCGGCGGGTGGGCAGAGCTTTCACATCTCTTCGCCGCTTTTAGGACTTTTCAATCTCTACAACCTCCTAGCCGCCGCGGCCTGTGTTTGTGAGCTGGTAAGACCGAATTTAAAGGATTTGGAGCGAGCGATTAGCGGTTTTGCTGGGGTTTGCGGCAGGGTTGAGAGGGTGGCTGAGGGGGTGATTGTTGACTTTGCGCACACTCCCGATGGCATAGAAAAAATTTTGGATGGCTTCAAGGCGAAAAAACTCATCGTGGTTTTTGGCGCGGGTGGGGACAGGGACAAAAGCAAAAGGGCCTTGATGGGTAGGGTGGTGGAGCATTATGCGAAACTTGCTATCATCACAAGCGATAATCCTCGCAGTGAGGATCCGGGCGCGATCATGAAAGAAATTCTAAGCGGTTTTGTCAAAAAGGATGCGCCCCTGCTGATAGAGGATAGAAAAATGGCTATTTTTAGGGCTTTAGAGATGAAAGAGAGGGACGATTTGGTGTTGATTTTGGGTAAGGGCGATGAGGATACTCAAGAAATTCAAGGTGTGAAGCATCCCTTCAGTGATAGGGAGGTCGTTTTGCAGTTTTACAAAGGAAGCGTTGATGTTTGAAAATATAGATTTTTCCAAGATGGGAGAGCTTTTAAATCAGGTGCAAGAAAAGGCAAAAAGCCTAGAGCTTGAGCTTGAGGGTAAGGAGTTTAGCGCCAAAAGTGGCGGGGGGCTTGTGAGTGTGAGTGCGAACGGCAAGGGCGAAATCATCGATGTTAGCATTGATGATTCTTTGCTTGAGGATAAGGAAAGTTTGCAAATTTTACTCATCGCAGCGATCAATGACGCGCTGGCCATGGTCGCGCAAAATAAAACCAGCTTAGCGGGTAATATTTTAAGCGGTTTGGGAGGTATGAAGTGAAAATTTTGGTCTTAATGGGCGCTTTTTTTTCCTTGCTTGTGGCGATTGAAAGGCCTAAATTTGAGGATTTTGCCGCAGGGTATGAGAGGAATAAGGCTAGCATTTTAAATTACGAGGGCATGCAGGCCTTTGCCTTGAGTGAGAATTTGCTAGCCGTTTTGAAAGAGCCCAACGCAAAGCTTAACAAATATGTCAAATACGACCCTTTTTTGAATTTATATTTGGTGCGGACGGATTTTTCCCTCATCCCCACGCCTATGGCCGATGAGGAGCAGCTCACGCGCAATGACTGGGTGGGCATTTGGGATCCTGAAAAACCCTACATCGGGCACATCAAATACCTAGCGCAAAATATCGACGAAAAGGATCAGCTTGATTTTAAAAGCAAGGTGGGGCTTTTGGGTGAGCCCTGCTGCGACATGCTAGGCATCGCCCTAAGCGATGGCTCCTTCATCGGCAATCGCTACCTCAAGCATTTTATGAAATACAACGATGTCTATTGGGGGGATATTGGCGTGGATTTTGTAGAGCGGGAGGGTAAAATTTATGTGAAGGCGGTGCGTAAAAATCCGCAATTTCTCATCAACGACGAGGTTACAAGCCTTGATGGCCAGCCCGTGCGCGACATTAGAAGGCTCAATGAAAGGGTGCTTTTCGCCGATAGGGGCAGCACGATTTACTTCAATGTCCTAAGGGACAATCAGGATGTCAATATCTCAAGCATCGTTTTTGAAAAAGACATCGGCCATTTCAATCTACCGAGCAATAAGCCCAAACCCGCCCCGACAAGCTTTAAAAGCAACCTAGGCCTGAGTGTGAATGCCGCCCTCTTGGTCACGCGCGTGGATGCGGGCTCCAGAGCCGGTGCGGCGGGCTTTATGGTGGGGGATAAAATTTTACGCGTCAATAACGAAGTGGTCAAAAATTTCAAGCAGCTTCAAGATCTTTTAGCCAAGGGCAATGACTTTCACATCCTCATCGAAAGAGCTGAAAACAAACTGCCCCTGCATAATTTTGGCAGCGGCCTAGACCTTCGCACCAGAGGCGATGGGAAATTCCACTTTTTTGTGAGGCTTACTAAGTGAGCCTGGCCCAGCTTTTTGCCACGCATTTGAGGCAAAATTTGCCCCAAGTCCAAAGCTTCCATCCCTTTTTCAACGAGGCCCTAGCTGCGATGCTTGAGGCGGGGGGGAAGCATTTTAGAGCGAGACTCTTCCTCACCCTCGTGCGATCCTACAAAAACCAAGCCCTAAGCGAGGCGCTGGATGCGGCTTTGGCTTTGGAATTCATCCACAGCTACTCCTTGATACACGATGATTTGCCCGCTATGGATGATGCGGATTTCAGGCGCGCAAGGCCCACGCTTCACAAGCGCTACGACGAGGCTACGGCGATTTTGGTCGGGGACGCTCTCAATACGGAGGCCTTTTTGCTCCTAAGCCGCATGAGGGTAAGCCCAGAGGTCAGGCTCAAGCTCATCGAAAGCCTAGCCTTCAACGCAGGGCTCAATGGCATGGTGCTGGGGCAGGCTTTGGATTGTCATTTTGAGGATCAAAAGCTCTCCTTGCAGGAGCTTGAATTTTTACACACGCATAAGACCGCTAGGCTCATCGCTGCCGCCCTAAAAATGGGTGCGCAATTTTGCGAGCTTGAGGAGGTGGAGAAATTTTACACGCTTGGCTTAAAGTTGGGGCTTGTTTTTCAAATCAATGACGATATCATTGATGCCACAAGCACCACAGAAGAAAGCGGCAAGCCGACAAAGGCCGATGCGCACAAGAATTCTTTTGTGAATTTGCTGGGGCTTGAGGGCGCAATGAAGAGCAAGGAAGAGCTTTTGAAAACTTGCGATTTTACGGGCTTTAAGGCCGATTTTGCGAAAGAGCTACAAATTTTGATTCAAGCACATTTATAGGGGTGAAAATGGACACGAAGATGCTACAAAAACAGGCCGATACCTTGAGATTTCTCAGCGCGGATATGGTGCAAAGAGCTCATTCAGGCCATCCCGGCGCACCCTTGGGTCTGGCTGATGTGATGGCGGTGCTCAGTTTGCATCTTGTGCATAATCCCAAAAATCCCACTTGGCTAAACCGCGATCGCCTTATTTTTTCAGGCGGGCACGCTTCAGCCCTGCTTTATAGCTTTTTGCATCTGAGCGGCTATGATTTGAGCTTGGAGGACTTGAAAAATTTCAGGCAGCTTCACTCCAAAACCCCAGGCCACCCCGAAATCACCACTCCCGGCGTGGAAATCGCCACCGGCCCTCTAGGACAAGGCGTGGCTAATGCGGTCGGCTTTGCGATGGCGGCAAAAAAGGCGCAAGATTTACTGGGTGAGGATGTGATTGGACACAAAATTTACTGCCTTTGCGGGGATGGGGATCTGCAGGAGGGCCTAAGTTATGAGGCCTGCTCTTTGGCAGGACTCCACGCTCTTAAAAATTTAATCCTCATTTACGATAGCAATGCGATTTCTATTGAGGGGGCGGTGAGCCTCGCTTTTAATGAGGATGTGGGGCAGCGTTTTGAGGCGCAGGGCTTTTTTGTCCAAAGCATTAACGGGCACGATTTTGAGGCGATTGACGCGGCCTTAAAGCAAGCACGCGCTAGCGCAAAGCCCAGCCTCATCATCGCTAAAACCATCATCGCCAAGGGTGCGGGTGCGCTCGAGGGCTCTCATCATAGCCACGGTGCGCCCTTGGGCGAGGATGTGATCGCAGGTGCGAAGGCGGCGGCGGGCTTTGATGCGAGCGAGTGCTTTGCCGTGCCAGAGGATGTGAGGCTGCGTTTTGGCGCGGCGGTGGAGCTTGGGGACTTGGAAGAGGCAAAATGGCGCAAGAGTCTGGAAAATTCCACCAAAAAGGAGCTTTTGGAGAGACTTTTGAGGCCTGATTTTTCTCAAATTCCCTTTCCAGATTTTAGCGGCAAGGACCTGGCCACACGGGATAGCAATGGCGAAATTTTAAATGTCCTAGCCCAAAATTTGGAGGGCTTTTTGGGAGGCAGCGCGGATTTAGCGCCCTCAAATAAGACCGAGCTTAAGGGACTTGGCGACTTTGCGGAGGGCAAGAACATCCATTTTGGCATCAGGGAGCATGCGATGGCAGCGATCAATAACGCCTTTGCGCGATACGGGCTTTTCCTGCCCTTTTCGGCGACTTTTTTCGTTTTTAGCGATTATTTAAAACCCGCCGCCAGACTGGCCGCGTTGATGAAGCTTAGGCATTTTTTCATCTTCACTCACGATAGCATAGGCGTGGGCGAGGATGGCCCGACCCACCAGCCCATCGAGCAGCTTAGTATGTTTAGAGCGATGCCCAATTTTTTAACTTTCCGCCCAGCGGACGGACGGGAAAATGTGGAGGCTTGGAAGCTGGCTTTGAATTCTGGTTGCCCTTGCGCCTTCGTGCTTTCAAGGCAAAAGCTCAAGGCCCTGAGTGCGCCCGTTTTTGGGAGTGTGAGCGAGGGCGCCTACCTGCTAAGGGAGGCAGAAAATCCTCAATTCACCCTTTTATCTAGCGGCAGCGAGGTGGCGCTTTGCTTGGAGGTGGCTTTAGAGCTAGCACGGCGCGGCATGGAGGCTAATGTCGTTTCCATGCCCTGCTTTGAGCTTTTTGAGGCACAAAGCACGGCGTATCAAAAAAGGCTTCTAAGGGGCGAGGTTATCGGCGTGGAGGCGGCCTGCTCCAAGGAGCTTTATCGATTTTGTCATAGGGTTTATGGCATGAGAAATTTTGGCGAAAGCGGCAAGGATGCGGCGGTGTTTGAGCATTTTGGCTTCAGCACTGAGGCCCTTTTAACCCTCATCCTCAATCCCCAATGAGTGCCGATTTTAGCTTTCAAAACGACACCTTTTTCATCGCGGGGGTTTGGGACAGGAGCAGCGTGGCGGGGCTTGATTTTAAGGGCTTTTTGCGACACGGCCGCGGGGTGAGTGGGGAGCTTGTTTTTGACTTTCGTGCCTTGAAATTCATCGACATGGCGGGAGTTGTCTTCTTTTTAGCCCTGCAAAACGACCTCGCCCTAGGATCCGTAAAGAGCAAGCGGATCAATTTGCCTGCCAATTTCCAAAAGCTTTTTGAACTTTGCGAAAAGCACTACCAACGGACCCAAAAGGAGATTCCAAAGCGTCTTAGTTTTTTTGAATTTTTTGAAAAATTTGGAGCCCTTGGTTTTGAATTTTTAAAAATTCTAAAACGCTTCATTAATTTTTCTGGCTTTTTTTTCCTCACCCTTTTTTTCACGCTCAAGCGCCCCCAAACCTTCCGCTTCGTCAGTTTTTTATACCACATAGAAAATTCCGCCCTCAAAGCCCTGCCCATCATCATTCTAACCGCCTTGCTTGTGGGCGTGGTGCTAGCCTATCAGGCGGCCTTTCAGCTTGCGCAATTTGGCGCGAATATCTTCATCGTGGATTTGGTGGGAATTTCAGCCACGAGAGAGCTGGCCCCCCTCATCGCCGCCATCGTCATCGCGGGGCGCAGTGCGAGCGCTTACACGGCGCAAATTGGCGTAATGAAGCTCACTGACGAAATCGCCGCGATGAATACCATGGGCTTTTCGACCTTCAATTTCATCATCATTCCCCGCGTTTTGGCCCTGATGATCGCGATGCCCCTCATCGTCGCGGTGAGTGATTTTGTCAGTATTTTGGGCGGGATGATTGTGGCGCAGGTGAGCTTGGATATTAATTTTGCTGAATTCATCCGGCGTTTTAAGGAATCGGTGGAGCTCAAGCACATTCTCATAGGGCTTGCGAAAGCGCCAGCTTTTGGCTTTTTAATTGCGATGATTGCGTGTTTTAGGGGGCTTGAGGCGAAAAACACCACGCAGAGTATCGGAACTTACACGACCAAAAGCGTTGTGAATGCGATCTTTTGGGTGATAGCCTTTGATGCGCTTTTTTCCGTCATTTTGACGCAGGCGGGGCTTTAGATGATCATCCGTGCGGAAAATATCGTGACCAAATTTGGCGACAAAGTCATTCACAACGGCGTGAGTTTTTCGGTGGGGGAAAATGAAATTTTCGGCATCCTAGGCGGCAGCGGCAGCGGCAAATCCGTGCTTTTGAAGCAGATGTTGCTTTTGGAGCATTTTGACGGGGGGGAGTATGAAATTTTGGGCTTCAAACTAAGAAACATCAGCGAGGAGGACGCTAGGCGGCTTCGTTTGCAGTGGGGGGTGGTTTTTCAGTTTGCGGCCCTGTTTAGTTTTTTTACCGTGTATGAAAATATCGCCATCGTTTTAAGGGAATACACGCGCCTTAGTGAAAATTCCATCAAGGAGCTCGTGATGATGAAGCTTAAAATGGCCGGGCTTGGTGAGGGCGTTTTGCGTCAGTATCCCAGTGAGCTAAGCGGGGGGATGCAAAAGAGAGTGGCGATCGCTAGGGCTCTGGCTTTGGATAGCAAGCTGCTTTTTTTGGACGAGCCGACCTCAGGGCTTGATCCGCACAGCAGCCGTGAATTTGACGAGCTGGTTTTGAGCCTCAAGCAGGTTTTTGACCTCAATGTCATTTTGGTCACGCACGATAAGGAAAGCATGAAAAATATTTTGGATCGCTTCATCATTTTGGAGGACAAAAGGGTGGGATTTAGCGGCACTTATGAGGAGCTGCGGGCGCAAAATGAGAGGCTTTTTAGGCGATTTATGGAGTGAGAATGGAAAATAGGGCGAGTTATTTTTTTGTGGGGGTTTTTGTTTTTGGTGTGTTTTTTGCGAGTCTGGGCTTTTTGCTTTGGCTTGGGGGCTGGTCTAAGGACGAAAGCTTTGATTATTATGAAATTCACACACAAGAGTCCGTTGCGGGACTGGGGCCCAAGGCGCCGGTGCGGCTTTTGGGTGTGGAGGTGGGCAGCGTGGAGGACATCAGCATCGATACGAAGGATGAACTTGAGGTTCGCATACGCATCAAGGTCAAAAAAGACACGCCCATACGGGAGGATACCTTTGCGACCTTGGAGCTTCAGGGCATCACGGGGCTTAAATTCATCCAGCTTCAGGGCGGTAGCGGGGAGTTAGAGCCGCTAGAAAGCGATGGGAGGGCTTATCCTGTGATCCAGTTTAGGGAGGGCTTTCTCGCCTCCATCGACAAGCAGAGCGAGAGGATTTTTTCTCTCATTGAAACGGCTGATGCAAAGAGCAAGGTCATTTTGAGCGATGAGAATTTACGAAATTTTGGGCTCTTGCTAGAAAATTTAGCCCAGCTGAGTCAAAATCTCAACGCGCATTCTAAGGATCTGAGTAAAAATTTGAACGAAGCGAGCAAGAACATCGCTTTGGCGGCGAAGAATTTGCAAGGAACTTTGCGCAGCATCGATGAGAGCAGCCTAGCCTTTAGGGAGCTTATGCAGGGGGTTTCAAAAAAACTCGAGGCTTATGAGGCGCTTAGGGAGGGCGCTTTGGAGAATTTGGAGCTTTTGAGGGGTCTACTTTTGGAGGGCAATAAGGCACTAAAGGATCTGCGAAAAAGTCCTTCGGATTTGATTTTTAAGGAGGGCAAACCCCAGCTTGGACCAGGAGAGGAATGATGCGAAAAATTTTGTGGATTGTGGTTTTTTTGATGGCAGGATGCAGCACGACTGTGGTGGATAGGGAGCAGTATCTCATTTTAAAATCGTTCAAAAATGATACGCCGCACGGCGAGGGGACGGGAAAGAGCATCAAAATCGCTAGGGCCACCCTGCCGCTTTATTTGAATTCTAGGGAGATCGTTTATGTGAGGGATGGGATTGCCAGGGCCTATGCGCATAGCTTTTGGGGAGATTTGCCGAGCGATTTTTACCGCCTTGTGCTTTTGGATAAATTGGAGCGCAGTGGGCTTTTTACGGCGGTGATAGAGCAGGGTGGTGTGGTGGATGCGGATTTGATTTTGTGCAAAGCAGGGTGGAGGAATTTGAGCAGGTTATTGGAGAGGATGGCGGGGCCTATGCGAAGATATCTGTGAATTTAACCCTACTGGATGCCAAGGGGGCAAAAGAGCTGGCGCATACGAGGCTTAGCGCGCAAAAACTGCTTGCAGATTGGGAAATCCACTCCCTGCAGGCCGCCTTTGAAAACGCCCTAAATGACATAGGATCGCAGGCGGTGCTCTGGCTGGATGAAAATTTAAATGCAAAGTAGGAACGCTTTTTGCTTTCTTTTTTCGTAGCAATACTGAAAGGAAGGCCATGAAAAACGAATTGGATGTGCTAAAACAGCATCTGGGTCAGGTGCAGGGCGTGAGCGAATTTAAGGCGAAGCAAATTGGCTCTCAAATCAACGATGCGAACGATTTTATCGGCGCCTTGCAGGTTTTGGACCTTGCGCTCAAAAAAATTCACAGGCATCTTAGCGAGAGGATGGATGATGATGGGGTGCAAAGGCGCGCTTTGGATGCTGGCTTGGTGCAGCTTATCAACAACTGCTCCTTCATGGGGACAGCGCTTTTTGATAATGTTTTTAATGTTCATGCGGGGGAGAGGCTTTTTGAATTTGAGATCATGAATCCGCTCTGGGTGCTGGAAAATGGCGGCTATGAGGGCGTTTTGGCCTATATCGAGGACAAAAGGGAAGAGATAAAGGCAAATTTGAGTGAGCTCAGCGGCGCGCTTTTGATGGAGGCGGATGCGGGCGCTCTCATGCTGGATTTGACGGTGGATTTTGCAAAATTTCTCCGGTAAATTTTGTTGCGATTTTTTCAAGGTGAAGGATGCTAGATGGCTATTTTTTTAACCCTCATTGCTGTGATGATCGTGGGGTATTATATTCTTAAAAAATACAATCCCATTTTTACTTTTTTGTTTTCGGGCCTGATGCTCTTGATCTTTGCATTTTATTTTTTCGGTGTGCCCATCCCAAAAGCTCCAGCGAGGGAGGCTTCAAGCCTTTTGGATGTGATCCTTGACAGCTTTGCCCTCATTACGGCAACCTTTAAAGCCCAACTTGCCGGCGTGGGGCTTATCATCATGAGTGTGGCGGGTTTTGCGGCCTATATGAAGCACATCAATGCCTCGGCAAAACTTGCCTTTTTGGCCAACAAACCGCTTGGCAAAGTGAAAAACAAATACCTCATTTTAAGCGGCACTTTTGTGGTGGGCATGGCTCTTAAAATGGTCATTTCAAGCTACGCGGGGCTTTTGCTTTTGCTTTTGGCCTGCATTTACCCGGTGCTGATCGCGCTTAAAATTCGCCCCATCACGGCCGTTAGCGTGCTTTCTTTGATCGCTCTTGATTATGGTCCTAAAGATGGAAATTCCATCAATATGGCCGACATGGTGGGGCAAAAAGATAATGTCGTGGGCCTGTTTTTAAATTATCAGCTTTGGGTCGTTTTGGCCTATGTGGCGGTGATCGCGGCTTTGATCCCCTTTTATTTTGCGTGGGTGGATAAAAAAGATGAGGCTAGGGGCGTGTTGATGGATGCGGCAGAAACTCCCAAGATCATCAACCCACAATGCCCGACCTTCTACATTCTTTTCCCTTGGCTGCCTTTGGTGTTTTTGTTTGCGGCGTATTTTCTGGGGATAAAGCTCGATGTGATTACGGCAAATTTTGCGAGCATCGCTTTGGTTTTTTGCGTGGAATTTGCAAGGCACAGGGACGCTAAGAGGCTTGGCGAGGACACGATCGTTATCTTAAGGGCTATGAGTGAAATTTTTGTAAGCGTGGTGAGCATCATCATCGCCGCTAGCGTTTTTGCCGAGGGCATCAAGGCCTTGGGCGGGGTTGGGATTTTGGCCGGTAGCGTGAGTGCCTTGGGTGAAGGAAAATTCGCCAGCCTCGCCGTGCTAGTTAGCATGGTGGTTTTAAGCTTCTTGGTCTATGGCTTTGCGATGATCATGGGAAGTGGCATAGCTGCCTTCAACGCCTTTGGCCGTTTGGCCCCCGACATCGCCACAAGGCTAGGCATCGCGCCCATCACGCTCGTTTTGCCCATTGAGATCGCTTCATGCTTGGGGCGTGCCGCCTCGCCTATTGCCGGCGGGATCATCGCTTTGGCGGGCTTTGCTAAGGTTTCTCCCATGGATATTATCAAACGCACCACGCCGCTTTTACTCATCGCCATGCTTGTGAATATCTTTGTGTCGTTTTATTTGTCGCGTCTTTAAATTCAGCCGCTCGTTTGTCAATTTATTGATCGTCTAGGGCTATTTTTGCGGCGTTTTTGGAGTGGATGATGCAGGTGTCAAAAAGCGGAATTTTCGTGTCGCTTGATTTGAGCAAAAGGCCGATTTCTGTACATCCTAGCA
Organism: Campylobacter sp.; assembly: GCF_030528245.1. Lineage (GTDB taxonomy): Bacteria > Campylobacterota > Campylobacteria > Campylobacterales > Campylobacteraceae > Campylobacter_D. Next base: position 40,674 of record NZ_JAUMZG010000002.1, on the reverse strand, counting down.
CGATGGCCTCCGCGCCGATGAGCTGGAGTTTTTGGATGATTTGCAGGTATTTTTCCTTGGATTTTTCTTTGATTTGACCCTTGCAAAGCTCGCTGAAAATAATACCACTCACCTCCTGCATGTCCGCCTCGCTTGGAGTGAGTGTTTCTATGCCCTGCTCGCTCAAAATTTTGATGTAAAAATCCTCACTCATCGTAAATTTCGTGCCCAGCAGTCCTATTTTTTTAATCCCCGCCTCCTTTAGGGCAGCGGCCGTGCTGAGCGCGATGTGGAGGATGGGGATTTTGACCTGAGCTTGAATGGAGTCGTAAATTTTGTGCATCGTGTTGGTGGCGATGAGGAGGAAGTGCGCCCCCGCCGCCTCAAGCTTCCTTGCCGCCTCGCCCAAAATTCGCGCCGCCCCGTCCCAGTCCCCTCGCTCTTGCAGGGCGGCGATTTCTTCAAAATTTAGGCTATAAAGCACGATTTTAGCACTATTGAGTCCCCCGAGCTTTTTGGCGACCTCTTCGTTGATGCTCTTATAGTAGGTCGCTGTGCTCTCAAAGCTCATGCCGCCTATGATTCCTATGGTTTTCACGGCCATCCTTTGTAAATTTTTGCGCCATTTTATCCAAGCTTTTTAAATTGTGGCGTTTGAATTCCATTTGATTTCTCCCTTGCCGAGTTTTTTCAGCAGGGCATTGCTTTTAGAAAAATGCCCACAGCCCAAAAAACCCTTGCGCGCTAGGGGGCTTGGATGGGCGGCTTCTAGGACGAAATGTTTTTGCGTGTCGATGAGGGCTTTTTTACTCCTTGCGTGATTGCCCCACAGGAGGAAGATCAAACCCTCTTTCTCCAAACTGAGCCTTTTGATGATGGCATCGCTAAATTCCTGCCAACCCCAGTCGCTATGACTTGCGGGCTTGTTGGCTTCGACGCTGAGTGTGGAATTTAAGAGCAATATCCCCTGTTTTGCCCAGCTGCTAAGATCGCCATTTTTGTGTATTTCTATCCCCAAATCCTCGCGCAATTCTTTGTAAATATTCAAAAGACTGGGTGGGATTTTCACGCCACTTGGCACGGAAAAACTAAGGCCCATAGCCTGATGCGGCCCGTGGTAGGGGTCCTGACCCAAAAGGACGATTTTGAGCTCGTTGAGGGGGGTGAGATTGAAGGCATGGAAGGTGAGCTTGGCGGGGGGGTAGATGGTTTTGCCCTGTCTTAAAGCTTCAATATAGCGCTTTTTTATGCCCAAAAAATAGGGCTTTGTAAATTCTTCTTTCAAAAATTCTCGCCAATCGCTGTTGATTTTGATGCTTTGAGGATCGATGGTGATTTCTTGCATATCGTTTCCATAAAAATTAAATTCACGCATTCATTTTAGCATTTTGGGGGGAGAAAATTTCAACCATATTTATAATTTTTGCAATGAAGCTTATTATTTTCATGTTCGTATGAATGTTTAACTGTATGTAATTAACATAATCATGTTAATTGAATGGAAGAATTTTCAAATTTTTAATTGCCAAAGAAGTTAGAGCTATTTTTATGTCCAAATATCAAACATCTTTTGGGTGATATTTATCTCAAATCAAAATGGGAAGAATATTGAGAATCGCTTAAATTTTGATAAAAAATTAAAACAAATAGCGTTCGAGAAATTGCGATAATTTGGATGAGTAAAAATAACGAAAACTATACTTTTTGATCGAATAAACTTAACGAAATTAGAGCAAGTTATATTTATTTTGCCGATAATCTTAAAGGGCATTACTTTCCCCAGCATAGAAAGCTTTTTTACACATTACCTTACAAATCAATAGAAAATTTTAAGGCTAAAATCGATAATTTTAAATGATAAAATTTTCTAAGTTAGTTTATGTGTTTTGATGATATTTTAGAAGAGTTTGGGGCAAGATGGGTTGAAGTGGGTAAATTATGTTGCCCTATTAAAATCACTCATAAAAGAGTCCTTTAAGTTTATTTTATGGTATGAAAATTTGTTGTAAAATTTTTTGAGTTTTAATTTGAAAATCAACACATAAATCCCAACATCAATATTTGCACAACAATATGTTTAAATTTGAATTCATTTTAGTCGCTTAAGCTCAAGCACCTTTCAAAATCAACCTGTTGATTTTGTGGATACTATTTTTATTGACCACTTTTACTAACCACAATAGCACAGTTTAAAATAGTCTATATTTTTTCAGTCTTTGTAGCCTAATGAGACATTTTCGAATCATCATTAGCAATTGGGTGGTTTGCAACTACTTATCTATAGCTGTGGTTTGATCTGGATTGCTAGGAGAAGACATTCATTTTTCAGCCATGAGAAAAGTACTTTTTTATGTCCATCTTCGCACTTGTTCTATCTTTTGAAGGCCTAGTTTTTCATATTCTGTACCATTAAAAGCACATTCACTCATTTTAGTTCTAGTCAAAATCATCAGCAAGGATAAGGTTTTATAAAACAATGGGGATATTCAACAAAAATGCTTTTTAAGCATTTTTGTTGAGTGAAGAATACTATGGAGTTGGGCAGCCATCGTCTTTTAATTTTGAGATATTTTTAAATTTATTAAAGCTTATCGTTGAGGATATAGAGTTTGATTCATTTTTATAGCATAAAAACTTCTTTCTTAACAAAATCAAGTTTTTTAATTTCATAATGCACCTCGGTAATTTTTAAATTTTCTATTTTTTACCTATATTTTTGCCACAGCTTTAATTTCTCCAAAATGGTATTCATTATTTTTGGTATATCAAAATCCGTAAGTTCCGTAATTTTAGCTTATTTGTTATTTTAAGTTCAAAAATTGCTACTTTTTTGTTATTGTACCTAATAAATTTTAAGCGCTTGAGTCGCCGATTGTCATCCTAATTTATATTCTAGAGTACGCTATAATCAGTTCTTACAAATTCTCCATTGAATTGTTTTTGTATTTTTATATTGTAAAACGATCAAACATTATATATCTTCAATTTAGGTTAAAAATCAATACCAGAACACAAACTGTCGCTACTAAAAATTCGGAATTTTTGTTTATTTCAAGCAATATAATTTATTATTTTGAAGTTATCTAACCAAAGGCTCCGCTTAGATAGGCCTGGGTTTTTTCTTGCTTGGGGTTTTCAAAAAATTCCTTACTTTCGCCAAATTCCACAAGCTCGCCCAAGTGAAAAAACGCCGTGAAATCCGCCACTCTCTTGCCCTGTTGCATATTATGCGTAACCATAATCATAGAAAGATCATGCGAAAGCTCCTTCAAAAGCTCCTCAATAACGCTAGAAGAAATAGGATCAAGTGCCGAAGTGGGCTCATCAAGAAGCAAAAGCTTGGGACTGATGGCTAGGGCTCTTGCGATACAAAGGCGCTGCTGCTGTCCACCTGAGAGGGCGAGGGCGTTTTGCCTGAGCTTATCCTTCACCTCTTCAAAAAGCCCCACTTTTTGCAAACAATCCACAACCAAAGCCTCCTCTTCATCCTTAGAATTTATCATCCCGTGAAGCTTAGGGGCGTAGGAGATGTTATCATAAATGCTTTTGACAAAGACATTGGGTTGCTGGAAAACCATGCCAACATCCTTGCGCAGGGCGACCACATCTTGATTTTTCACATCCCTGCCCTCAATCTCCACAAGTCCGTCAATCTTTGCGATCTTGTCATTCATCCTATTAAAACAACGCAAAAAAGTCGACTTCCCGCATCCTGAAGCGCCAATGAGGGCGGTAATTTTATTTTTCTCCACAGGCATATTGATGTCAAAAAGGGCCTGCTTTTTGCCGTAGAATAAATTTAAATTTGTCGTTTTTGCTATCATCTGAGTTTTCCTTGAAAATATTTTCTCAAAAGCACGGCGGTAAGATTGAGCACCACTAAAAGCGCCAAAAGCACGATAATGCCAGCTGCCGTCCTCTCCAAAAAAGCCCGCTCTGGCATAGCCGACCAAGAATAAATTTGCGCAGGCAAAACGCTAGTCGGGGTGAAAATGCTGTTTGCCACATCGGGGATGAAGGCTATCATGCCAATAATCATCAAGGGCGCGGTCTCACCAATGGCCTGAGCTAGGGTCAAAATAGAGCCCGTGAGTATCATCGGCAGAGCGAGGGGGAGCATGATACCCCTTACCATTTGCACCTTCGTCATGCCCAGGGCGTAGGCGGCGTTTTTCATATTGATATCCACGCTTTTGAGGGCGGCCTTCGTGGAGACGATGATGATGGGTAGGCTCATGATCGCTAGGGTCAGTCCACCCACGAGGGCTGAAGAGCGGGGCATGCCGAAGAGATTGATAAAAACGCCAAGCCCCAAAAGTCCAAAGAGGATGCTGGGGATGCTAGCGAGGTTGTTGATGCACACTTCTATGAAATGCGTGAATAAATTTTGCGGGGCGAATTCCTCCAAATAAATCGCCGCGCAAACACCCACAGGCACACTCACTGCCATACACACAAGCATCACGAGCAAGGTGCCAACCACCGAGGCAAAGATGCCTGAATTTTCGGGCGATTTAGAGTCTCCATTGAGGAAGAAATTGACATTAAACTGCAATCTTATCTCATCGGTTTGGATGAGGCTATCCACCAAAGCCTTTTCGTCATCGCTGAGTCGGTTGTATTTTTTCTTCATATACTGATCCACTTCAGAATTTGCCAAAAGCCAAGTTTTTTCGGTGATCTGTCCCGTTCTAATCTTCCTCTGCTCCGCTCTTGAAAGGAGTGAAAAAGCAAGGACATTTCTATCCGCATCGGCCAAAATATAAGTTTGCTGAAAGGCCCCCAAACCAAGATAAGCCACACTTCCCAAGAAAATGCACAAAAAGGTGAGATTGATATAAAGTCCCATTTTGCAAAGTCTCATAAAGGATTTTGAGGCTTTTTTTCGCTGTTTGAAAAGCTTTTTCATAAATTTTTCCTTTTATGGAAGCGGTTGATGAGATAAACGCTAAACATATTAATGATGAGGGTGATGATGAATAAAACAAGCCCCAAAGAAAAGGCGCTCAGGGTCAGCGAGCTGTCAAAGGCCTGATCGCCGCTTAGAGCTTCTACGATTTTCACGGTTACGGTGGTCATGTCTTCAAGGAAATTCAGCGTCAAATTCGGCCTCAAGGAAGCCGCCATCACCACGATCATCGTCTCTCCTAGGGCCCTTGAAAGTCCAAGCAAACAAGCCGCCACTATGCCAGGTACCGCCTCGGGTAAGATCACGGCAAAAACGACCTCTCGCTTCGTCATGCCTAGGGCGTAGGCGCCATTGATGCGCTTTTCACTCACCGCCTCGATGCAATCTTGCGATAAGGACGCCACTATCGGCACTATCATAATGCCCATGATAAAGCCCGCCCCCAAGGCGCTTTGAAAGCTAGCCTCAATGCCAAAAAGGGCAAAAAACCACACGATGAAAGGCGCGACCACAATCGCAGCAAAAAATCCAAAAACCACGGTGGGAATTCCAGCGATGATTTCCAAGATAGGCTTGAGGTAGTTTTTAGATTTTTTACCGGCAAAAACGCCCAAATACACAGCACACATCACGCCCAAAGGCAGGGCCGTGAGCATGGCGATGAGAGAAATGTAAAAGGTCCCCCAAAACAAAGAGAGCGCACCAAAAACACCTTCTTTACTCGTGCCATCGGCATTTCTAAAGGCCGCATCCGCCGCCCACTGGGACGAAAACAAAAATGTGCTCAGGCTTTCTTTTTGAAAAAATCTCAAAGCCTCGACCAAAATGGTAAGCATAATGGCAAAGCTCACCACTACGCTTACGAAGGCACACAGAAAGAGTATAAATTTGATAATTTTTTCTCTAAACAAAATGCGTCCTTAAAAAACCTTACCCGCTTTAACCAACTCATCGGTTAGAATTTTCTTATTTTTGATGTGTTTTTGAAAATCTTTCAAGGTCTTATCATCCAAAGGAACAAGTCCTATTTTTTGAAGCTCGCCGCCATTTTTAGCCAAATCGTTACTCATGTAAAGCTCGGCAAATTCAAAGGCCTCTTTAGGATTTTTCTTGGCATTGATGTAGATGTAAAGGCTTCTAGCAAGCTCATATTTGCCCGCAGCGATGTTTTCTTCATTAGCCTTGATGCCATCGATATCTGCAGCCGTGATTTTATCGGCATTGCTTACCAAAAAACTATAGCCAAATAAACCAAAGGCATCTTTATCCACCGTCAATTTTGAAACGATAAGGTTGTCATTTTCACCACTTGGGATGTAGTTTCCATCTTGACGAATGGTCTTATAACCCTTATCGCCATATATTTTTAGTTTTTTAGACACATCGACCATCACAAGTTCCTCCACAGTATCTCGCGTACCTGAGCTAGCAGGGGGTCCATAAATAGAAATTTTGCGATTTGGGAGATTTTTGTTGATCTGATTCCAGTTTGTGTAAGGATTAGGCACGAGTTTGCCATCTTGAGGAATTTCCTTAGCTAGGGCTAAAAAAAGCTCTTCTTTGCTAATGTTAAGAGGAGTATTGGTTTTATTTTGCGCCAAAACGATACCATCATAGCCTATCATAACGCCCACGATGTCCGTTACGCCATTTTTTTTGCAAGTGTCAAATTCGCTAGATTTTATCGGTCTTGAAGCGTTAGAAATATCTGTAGCGCCCTCGCAAAAAACCTTAAAGCCCCCGCCCGTTCCCAAACTTTCAACGATAGGCGTTTTGATGTTTTTCACCGTAGCATACTCCTCAGCCACAAAAGAGCTAAACGGATAAACCGTAGATGAGCCAGCAAGTCTAAGATCCGCCGCGCTTAAAGCACCTGCTAGAGCCAAGCTCACGATGCTAGAAACTAAAATTTTTTTCATTGTTTTCTCCTTAAGAACTAAAATATCTGCGAAATTTAAAAAAAAATGGAAACATTTTAGAAACAAGGCATGGTTCAAAATTGAGTTTTGTGGGAGAAAATTTACGGATAAAGCCACGAAAATTCGCCTTTCGTAGCTTTAGAATTTGTTAATTTTTGACGAAATTCAAAGAAATGGAATTGACGCAGTGGCGCGTATTTTTGGGGGTAAAGCCCTCTCCCAAAAAAACATGCCCCAAATGCCCATCACAACTTGCGCATAAAATTTCAGTGCGAACCCCGTCCTTATCCGGAGCCCTTTTGACCGCATCCTCGATCGCATCATCAAAGCTAGGCCATCCACAGCCTGATTTGAATTTGTCCTCCGAGCGGTAAAGCGCGGCGGAGCATTGTTTGCAGCAGTAAATGCCCTCTTCGTAAAAATCGTTATATTCCCCACTGAATGCAGGCTCCGTGCCCTTGTGTAAAATCACCCTTTTTTCTTCTTCATTGAGCGCTTTCATGGTTTCTCCTTAAAATTCTAAAATCACATTATAACGCAATCAGGCTATAATCTTAAAAATCTTGGAGTTCCTCATGCGATGCGAATTTTTCAGCAGCCTAGAATGCGTTTTGTATGAAAAAACAATGGAGGCTAAGTTTGAAAAATTTGAGCATTTTTACGAGAATTTCAAGGGGGGAGGGTTCTTTTTCAATGCCGATCATCCCAGCATTTTCAGGCCAAATTCCCATGAAAAAATCCGCCTCCTGCACCCCACGCGGCTTAGGCGCCCTAAATTTGCAAACAGCCACAAGGCTCTAGCCAAGCTCATCCACTCCATAGCCCACATTGAATTTAGCGCCATCAATCTCGCCCTTGATGCCTGCTACCGCTTTAAAAATCTGCCCCTTGCCTTTTACGAGGACTGGCTGGAGGTGGCCTGTGATGAGATGCGGCATTTCAAGCTTTTGAATTTGGCCCTGAAAGAATTGGGCTTTGAGTATGGCTCCTTCCCTGCGCACGATAATTTCGAGGAGGCTTTGAGGGCGACTAAGGATTCGTTGAAATTTAGAATGGGCGTGGTGCATAGGGGTCTGGAAGCTAAGGGGCTGGATGCGAATCCTTTCATCGTAAAAAAGCTTCAAAGCTCCCCCCATCCCATCAGGCCACTTTTGGAGGAAATTTTAGGCACCATACTCAGGGATGAAATCAGGCATGTTCAAAAGGGCGATTTGTGGTGGAAATTTGCCAAAGATGAGCGGGAGGATTTCATAACCCTGTGCGAAAAGTTCAAAAAATTCAACCTTGCAGGAAAAAAACTCAACACAAAGGCAAGGCTCGCGGCGGGTTTTGAGGCGGGGGAATTGGAGCAAATTGCTAAATTTTATTCTTTTTGCGCGGGAGAAAAAGGGTGAAAAGGAAGCGCAAAATCCCATACAAAACGTAAAAACTAGCCGACAAAACCACGCTTTCTAAGGGGTAGAGATACAAAAATGAAAAGGCTATCATCAAAAATATCAAGACCTTTAAAACACTGGAGCGGTTGAAATTTATCTTTTTGAAGCTTGGATAGCGGATGTTACTCACCATCAAAATTCCCAAGATGGCCTGCAAAATCACGATGGCAAGGCCATAGGGCTTTAAAAAATCGTAGCTAAGATAAGCGTAAGTGTAAATCGCACTCACCACCGCTGCTGTGGGTATGGGAAGCCCGATAAAAACGGAGGGCTCGTAAGTGCCTGTGGTTACATTAAAGCGTGCCAAGCGGATCGCGCCAAAGACGACAAAAAAAGCCGCAATCAAAGAACCCAATTTCCCAAAATACACTCCCAAACTCGCATAAAAAAGCATGGCAGGGGCCACGCCAAAGGCCACCAAGTCCGCTAGTGAGTCAAATTCCACGCCGAATTTGGAAGTGGTGTTGGTCAGTCTTGCCACCCGTCCATCAAGCCCATCGCAAAGCAAAGAGAGGATGATGTAGAGCAGTGCCTTTTCGTAGTCGCTGTTGAGGGATGCGATGATGGAAATCACGCCCAAAAAAGCCGAGGCGGCGGTGAAAAGATTAGGCAGAATGTAGATGAGCTGAGGCTTGTTTGTCATCCCAAATCCTACGCAAAATATCCTAGCAAAGAGCCTGCCTTGATCGTATCGTTGAGACCAACATGCACTCTAGCATCCCTTGGCAAAAACAAACTCACCGAGCCGTTGAGCGAAAAGCCCAGCTCATCACCGCAGCTTAGGGCTTGGTTTAGCGGGGCGAATTTGAGCTTTCTGTCCATGGAGCCAGCGTGAATTTGCAGGATGAATTTTTGACCCGAGGCGGAGGATTGGAGCGTGATTTTTTCATTCATTGTTTTGGCCGCTTCTAGCCGATCGCATAGAAAAAGTCCGTGCGTGAGCTGTGAATTTTCGATCCGCATCTTGGTGGGTGCTATCAAAACCCCACAATCGTAAAGAGCGTTTTTGATACGCAGCACGACACAGGCGCCTAAATCCTTGTGGGTGGTGTTTTCTATTTGAGTGATCTTGCCGCTAAGGGGCGATAAAATCGCTTTTTCATCGCTGCAGGGCGGGGCGTTTTTTGTTTTTCTAAAAAGGAAGGCGAGGAGTAAAAATAGGATGAAAAGCATCCAAGAAAATTCTGCAAAGAACCAAAATGCGAGAAACACAAAGAGGCTCAAAAAAACGACAAAATAGCCCTCTTTTGCTAAAAATTTACTCATTGGCCCTCTTTTTTGACCTCAGGCAAGGCTTGCAGTCGGCTTGGCATTTGATTTTCCTCCTCGTAATGCTGGATGATCTCCCTCACCCTAGCCCCCTCAATCGTCTCCTCCTCATACAGGGCGCTCACCATCGTTTCTATCGCGCCCCTATACTCGCTCAAGGTAGCCTTCACCTCCTTATAGCGCTCGTCTAAGGTTTCTTTCACATAATTGTCCAAAGACTCCGCCATTTTTTCGGAATAATCCTTAATACTCTGCCCCCCTGTCAAAAAGGTATTTCTCTGCTTTTCAAGCACCATAAGTCCGGCAATTTCGCTCATACCATACATCGAAATCATCGCCTTAATGATGTCCGTGGCGCGCTCAAGATCATTACTAGCACCCGTTGAAATTTCACCGATGAAAACCTCCTCTGCCGCGCGACCTCCCAAAAGCACATCTACTTCTGCGATGAGCTCGTGCTTTTGCATCAAAAATTTATTTTCCTCAGGTGTATTTAAGGTATAGCCCAAAGCTGCAAGCCCTCTGGGTATCACAGAAACCTTACTCACGCGTTTGGCACCCTTTGTGGTTTCGGCTATCAAAGCGTGTCCGCACTCGTGGTAGGTAACGATTTTTTTCTCCTTATCGTTGATGCGGCGCGATTTTTTCTCAAGCCCCGCAATAGCCCTCTCAACCGCCTCCACGAGGTCGTTTTGCTCGACATATTTTTTAGAATCACGCCCGGCTAAAAGCGCTGCCTCGTTGATGATATTAGCCAAATCCGCCCCCGCCAAGCCTGCCGTGAGCCTTGCGATGTCCTCAACCTTCACCTTTGGCGAAATTTTAACATCCTTCATATGCACTTTTAAAATATCACATCTGCCCTTAAAATCGGGCTTATCCACCAGAACCTGCCTGTCAAATCTACCCGGTCGCAAAAGGGCCGCATCCAAAACCTCAGGCCTATTCGTAGCTGCTAAAACGATGACGGGAGAGCTCTCTGTGCCAAAACCGTCCATCTCGGCTAGGAGCTGGTTGAGCGTCTGCTCCCTCTCATCATTCCCTCCCATAATGCCATTGGCCGCGCGGCTTTTTCCAATCGCATCAATCTCATCGATGAAAACGATGGCTGGGGCTTCTTTTTTAGCATTTTCAAACAGGTCCCTAACGCGCGAGGCGCCCACACCAACGAACATTTCAATGAAGGACGAACCCGAAACGCTAAAAAAAGGCACATCGGCCTCACCCGCCACGGCCTTAGCCAAAAGCGTTTTCCCCGTGCCCGGAGGTCCCACGAGCAGGAGTCCTTTTGGAATTTTTGCGCCCAGCTTGATGTAACGCTCGGGAAACTTAAGAAAATCGACAAGCTCCTTAACCTCCTCTTTAGCCTCCTCAACCCCTGCCACATCGCCAAATTTAATTTTTGGTTTTTCGGAATTTACAAGCTTTTTGGAGCTGCCTATACCCAAAATAGAACTTCCCATATTTTTTTGCATACGACTGGCTAAAAACATCCAAATTCCAAAAAAAATAAAAACGGGCAAAACCCAAGAAAATAGCAAATCGGTGAGCCAGTTGCCCTCTGTGTAAGCACCGTAGGCGATATTTTTGCTATCAAGCAAGGCGATCAAATCGGGATCATTGACCTTTTTGGCACTATAAACGGTATTGTGAGAAGTGGAAACGGCTTTGATGGTGCTTTGCCCTATGCTGACTTGGTTGATTTGACCGCTTTCGATGAGCTTTTTAAGCTCAGAATAAGCGATAGTTTTACTCGACTCACTGCCGTTCAAATTCCCAGTAAAAGAGCTACCTCCGTCAAAAAAGCTTTTAAAAATGACCACCATAACAACAGCAAAAATAGCAAAAATCAAAATAGGATTTTTGTTGAAAAAATTATTATTTTGTGGATTTCCTGTGGGTTTATTATTGGGGTTATTCATCATTTTCCTTTCTTATAAACTAAGCTACACCACTCGTTCATCTTCATCGCATCAACAAGCTGCATATCTTTGAATTTATCTTTCACTCTAATTTCGTATTTATTTAAAATCCCAGAAAGGATGAGTATAGCATTTTCGTTTAAATGATTTTTTATGTCCCCTTCCAAAACCAAAATCACATCGGCGATAATATTAGCAACCAAAAAATCATATTTTCGCGTCGCCCCATCCAAAGACCCAAGCCAAGAGGCTTCAAAGGATACGGCATTGATTTTTGCATTGGATCTTGCGCTTTGAAGAGCAAGCTCATCGGTATCACAAATGTCGACCTTAGCGCCCAATTTCGCCAAAACGATGGCTAAAATTCCACTCCCACAGCCCAAATCTAAAGCCCTAACGCCCTTTTTGGCAAATTTTTGCAAAAAGCGGATGCAAGAATGAGTCGTCTCGTGATGGCCTGAGCCAAAAGCCAGGGCGGGATCGATTTGGACATTAATGCGACCTTCCTTTTTTTCCTGCCAAGCTGTGTGGATATAAATTTGATCGATCGCGATGGGCTGGATGGATTTTTCATACTCCTGTATCCAATTTTTGTTTTCTTTTTTATCGAGGATGATATTTAGATTGAAATTTTGTTTCGTTATTTTTGAGAGTTTGTCGCAAAAAATTTCCAAAGCCCAAGCCACATCGTCCAATTTCTCACTAGAGCGGATGTAAAGCCCACCGTCCCTTTCTTCAACGGCACAAATCCCCAAATCAAAAATAAGCTCAAGAAGCGGTTGTTTATATGGCTCCTGCACTTTAAAAAACAATTCATAATAGAATTTTTTCATATCAAATGCCAGCTTATTCAGCTGGAACATCACTGCCTACGCCCAAAACATCCTCGAGTTTTTCTTTTAAAACCTGCGGCGTGAAAGGCTTGACGATATAATTATTCACTCCCGCCTTGAGTGCTGTGATGACTTCGGCCTTTCCGCCCTCTGTGGTTACCATGATAATGGGCATATCCTCATACTTTTTCTCAGCTCTAACTTTTTTCACAAGGTCAAGTCCGTTCATTTCAGGCATATTCCAGTCGGTGATCAAAATCTTCACATCCTCATTTTTTTCAAGCAGATCCCAGGCCTCGACCCCATGCTCAGCCTCCAAGACATCATTATGTCCCAGCCTTGTCAAAGTGTTTTTAATAATCCTTCTCATCGTAGAGCTATCATCAACAACCAGTAATTTCACAGCATTTCCTTTCAAAATTTCTAAATTTTTGGCGTTTTGCCTTCATGTGCCCCAACATCGAGCTAAAAATTTAAAGCCAGATTTTAGCACATTTAACTTTCATTTTTGTTTAATCTGCCTCCAAAATATTATTATTTTTATATTTTACAGCAAACAAATAGATACTAAGCCCCACGAGCAGCAAATTCACTCCGCCAATCAAATAAATCACGTACACCATTTGCGATAAATCCCCCACAGTGAGCTTGAAAACAAGCATCAAGGCCTCAATCGCCAAAGCGATAATGATGCTTCCCAAAAACCTCACCATAGTCCTTTGCAGCCCATTGGTTTCTTTTTTCGTCCTTCCCAGAACCTCCTCCTCGACGATGGTTTTGGCCAAATCAAAAATGGACAAGGCTAAGGTGATGGCTATCGTGCTTTCAAAAATTTTATGGATGTCAAAGGCATTGTCGTGAAGTAGCCCCAAAATCCCTCTATGCAGCAAAAAGCAGGTTATAACAAAAAGCACCAAGGCAAAACAAAAATAAACCAAACGACCAAATTGCAAGAAGGCGAATTCAAATTTCCCCGCCTGTATGAGCTTTAAAATATCCTTAAGCTTGACATCGACGCAAACCACAAAAAGCAGGTTGTTTTTATCATCATAAATGGGCATGGAAGCCGTAACGCACAATTCGTTGTTAAAAGAAGAAGGATAAGGATCGCTCAAAATGCAGCGCTTGAGCTTCACAGCCCTGTAAAAATAGGCCTTAGAGCTTCTATCCTCACCCGCGCCTTGCTCATATTTTTTATCCAAAGTGATGGCATTTTCCACCTGCATGCCCGAAGGATCAAGGATATACAAAGCATCAAAAACTGAAACATCGTGAGCGATTTTATCTAAAGCCTCCTTGATGCTCTCAATGTGAATATCGGGCAATTTGTCGGGCAAATTTTTGAGCAAAATATAGCTCATATAGGCCCTAGCCTTGTAGCGATTGTCCTCAAAAATTTGTATATCTTTAATAAACATTAAACTCCCTCCTTGTTGTGCTTAAATTCAGGCACTAGCTCCTGCAAAATCACAGCGATCTCCTCCGCATCATCGCACATTCTAAGCCTTTGAATTTGAGCCTCTAGCCCAGCCAGGTCCAAGCCCTCGCTCCTTCCAGCGACAAAGATGCTCTCATATTGCGTTTTCGCATCACTTTCATCGATTAAAAGCTCCTCAAAAAGCTTCTCCCCGCGCCGCAAACCCGTGATCTTGATCTCCAAATCCTCCCGCCCAGAAAGCAGGAGCATTTTCTTAGCCAAATCCACAATCCTCACAGGCTCACCCATATCCAAAACAAAAAGCTCCCCGCCCCTTGCGATGGCTCCCGCTTGTAAAACAAGCTGCACCGCCTCATCCACAAGCATAAAATAGCGCACAATATCAGGATGCGTCAGCGTGAGGGGCATCCCAGCCTCAATCTGAGCCTTAAATTTAGGTATCACGCTCCCGCTAGAGCCTAGCACATTGCCAAAACGCACGCAGGCGACCTCAAATTCCTCGCTAGAAATTCCCAAGGTATAAAGCTCACAAACCCGCTTCGTGCATCCCATAATGCTTGTAGGGCGCACCGCCTTATCCGTGCTGATCATCACAAATTTCCTAACCCCATTTTCCTTCGCGCAGTCGCTCAAAACCTTCGTGCCCACTATGTTATTCAGCACCGCGGCGTGTGGATTTTGCTCACAAAGTGGCACATGCTTATAGGCCGCGGCGTGTAAAATCAAATCGGGCTTGAATTTTTTCAAAAGCTCATCAAGTCCCTTAGCGTCCAAAATGCTCATCAAAACGGGGGTAATTTTTTCTTGATGTGAGCTTAAAGCCTCGTTGATTTTGTAAAGATTAAATTCGCTGTGATCGACCATGATAAGATGCTTCGCGCCAAATTTCACGCACTGCTTGCAAAGCTCCCCACCTATGCTCCCACCCGCGCCACTGACAAGGACGACCCTGTCCTTGAGAAAATCCACCACCGCCGCACTATCCAAATCCTTAGGCTTTCGGGCTAGCAGATCCTCGATGCTGATGTTTCGCGTCTCATTGTGGGTGAAGGAAAAAAGCTTCACATCGCTGATGCCATAGCCCACAAGCTCGTCAAAAAGGGCTTTTAGCTCATCTTGCTCAAGCTTTAAGGCGATGATGGCCGTTTTGACACCCTCGCTCACATAGCTTGGGATTTTAGCCTTCTCTCCCACGATAAATTTATCGCAATATGTCCCGATGAGCTCGTGCCTATTATCCACCACCGCGACAGGAAAAAGCCCCAAACTGCCCTCCTTGGCGCCCTTTAGCAGGTGCAGGGCCTTAGAGGTCGCGCCCACGACTATGCAGGGCTTTTCTTCGTCCTTGAGCTTGGAGGGTCTGAAATCGACAAGCATTCTTTTAGAAATTCTAAGAGAACCGATGAAAAGGTAAGAAAGCACGAAATCAATGCCCACCACGCTTCTTGGAAAGGGGTTGAAAAAATGCGGATAAAAATAAAAAATTCCTAAAAAAATGAGCGCCGAAAGGGCCAGGGCTAAGAAAATCTTCCGCGCCTCATTGAGGGAGAAAAAGCGCCACGCCACCTTATAAATGCGGAACAAAAACAAAAGAAAAATTTTCAAAAGCAAAAGGATCGCGCCCGCCTTCACCATACCCTGATAGAATTCTTTAGGAATTTCTCCGCTAAATCTCAAAGAAAAGGCCAAAAAAATACAAAGGCCAAACAAAAGGCTATCGCAAAGGAGGAAAAAAACCAACCTCCTACTTTTGGATAAATTCAAACCCATCTCTCAACCCTCTAGGCTCTTTGAGATCAGCCTTGAAATTTCTCCCACATCCTCGCGCGTCATAGCCGTGCCGCTTGGCAGACAAATGCCCTTTTGGAAAAAAAGCTCACTGTTGCCGTTGAGATAGACCCTCTCACCCTCAAAAACCCCCTGCAAATGCATGGCCTTCCACAGAGGGCGCGTTTCGATCCGCTCCCTTTGTAAATCCTCAATGAGCTTTGAAATTTTAGGATGCAGGGCTAAATTTTTCCGCCCACAGCTCGCGCGCTCTTTTTTGCCAGAAAGCTCCCCCGCCTCAAAATCTACCAGCGCAGTGCTAAGCCACCTATTACTCCTAGAATTTTCAAGCTCGTCCAAAAAGGTCAATTTCCCCGCCAAAAATTCCCTATACCAAGCGTAAATTTCACGCTTTTTAAGCACCCTCTGCTCCAAAACCTCCATCTGCGCCACGCCGATAGCGCCCAAAACATTACTCAAGCGGTAGTTGTAGCCATAATCCAAATGCTCATAATGCAGGCAGTCCTCCCGCGCTTGCGTGCTGTAAAAACGCGCCCTATCCATCAGCGCCTTGTCCCTCCCCACGAGCATCCCCCCGCCTGAGGTGGTGATGATTTTGTTGCCGTTGAAAGAATACACGCCAAAGTCCCCAAAGCTCCCCAGCGCCCTCCCCCCATAAAGGCTGCCCAGCGCCTCTGCCGCATCCTCGATCAAAACAACGCCCCTCTCCTTGCAAAGCCTAGCGATTGCCTCAATCCTAGCCGCATTGCCATAAAGATGCGTCAAAACCAAGGCCTTGGGCTTGTTTTCTTCAAGAGCCCATTCCAGCAGAGACACATCGATATTAAAGGTCTCATCGCAGTCGATGAAAACGGGCCTCGCGCCCAAGTAATAAATCGGCGCCACGCTAGCGATGAAGGTGAAAGAAGAGGCCAAAACCACATCCCCTCGTCCCACTCCAGCCACTCTCAAGGCTAGGTGCAGGGCCGCCGAGCCAGAATTCAGGGCCAAAACATGCTCACAGCCGCTATAATCCCTCACACTCTGCTCGAAGCGATTGACAAATTCGCCCAAGGGCGCGATGTAGTTGCTCTCAAAGACTTGCTCGATGTATTGGAGCTCATTGCCGCTCATGTGCGGAGGGGAGAGAAAAAACCTCATTTTCGATCCTTTTTTGAAACTATCGCCTTGAAAATTCTAGCCAAAATAACTTACCAAAAACCAAACGCACGCCCTCACACCCTCACAGCAGGCACTCCCACGAAAACGCCGCCACTTTGCACGCTTTTGGTCAAAACCCCCCCCGCTCCCAAGGTGCTCCCATCCGCTAGGCTTAAATTCGGCAGGACGCTGGAATTCATCCCCAAAAAGCACCCCCGTCCCAGCCTGACATTGCCCGCGCATTTTGCCCCCACGCTGATGTGACTAAACTCTCCCACCACGCACTCATGCTCCACCACGCAAGCTGTGTTTAAGATCACCCCCCGCTCTATCAGGGCCGCGGCATTGACCACCACATAGGGCAGGGCGAGAATTCCCGCATCCTCGGCCAAAATCACAGAGGGCGCGATCATCGCACTGGGATGGATGAGATTGACCACGCGCCAGCCCTCCGCCCTCACCCGCTCATAGACCCTCGCACGAGCCGCATTTGCGCCGATGCTGATGAAGATATCCGCCCGCTCAAGCGCGGGGCTAAATTCCAAGCCCTTCCCCTCCGCATCATCGATAAAAAGGCACTCCTCATAACCCACAGCCCTAGCCACATCCGCGCACACAAGCCCATGCCCGCTAAAACCGTAGAGATAAATTTTTTTAGTTCTTGCCATTGAATTTCTCCGTGGTCGCCTGTCCATCCTTGCTCACGCCGCTTCGTTTGAGGACTTTGAGGGCGGTTAAAAGCATGATTTTCACATCCAAAGCGAAGGAAAGATTTTCCACATAAAACAAGTCCAGCTCAAATTTCCTCTCCCAAGAAATCGCATTGCGCCCATTAACCTGCGCCCAGCCCGTGATGCCCGGCCGCACCTCGTGGCGGCGCTTTTGGCGCGCGTTGTAGAGGCTTAGATACTCCACCAAAAGCGGCCTGGGTCCCACAAAGCTCATATCGCCCCTTAGGACATTGAAAAGCTGTGGCAGCTCATCGAGGCTAAGGCTCCTCACAAGCCTACCCACAGGCTTTAGGCGCTTTTCATCGGGGAGTAAATTTCCCTGCGCATCCCTTTCATCGCTCATCGTTTTGAATTTGTAAATTTTAAAAATTTTCTCCCCCCGCCCGGGTCTTTCTTGGGTGAAAAAAGCACTGCCCTGGGCCAGCTTTAAAAACAGAGCCAAAAGCACGATCACGGGAGAAAAAAGCACCAAAAGCACCGATGCCAAAAGCAAATCCAGACCCCTTTTTATGAAATTTTTATACACCGCACACCTCATCATAAAGAGCGAGATAACGCCCGGCAATTTTGTTTTCATCGTAATTGAGCGCGTCTTTGAAAGCGTTTTGGGCTAAATTCGCCCTCAGCCTTTCATCGTCCAAGAGCAGGGCGATTTTCGCGGCCAAATCCTCCGCATCGCCCGTGCGCGCCCAGAGGCCATCAAAGCCGTTACTCACGGCCTCCACACAGCCCTCGCAATCACTCACCACGCAGGCCCTCCCGCAGGCTTTGGCCTCCAAAACGCTCACAGGAAAGCCCTCCTTGTAGCTTGGAAGCACGAAGATGTCGCAAAGCCTAAGCAGGGCAGGGATGTCCCCGCGCACCCCCAAATAGCACACGCAGCCTGAGGTCAAAAAGCCCAAATCCGCGCAGCTTGGATTCTCATCGCGCCCGCCCACGAGGATGAAATTCGCCCGCTCTTTCAAAAGCGTGGCCGCAGCGTAAAATTCTCGCACGCCCTTGTGCCACAGGGCTCTAGAAACCATCAAGACGATGGGTCTTGGGGGGAGGTGGTGCTCCTTTAAAAAATGCGCCAAAACGCTCTCCTCCGCCCTGCTAGGATAGAATTTTTTCAAGTCGATGCCTACGGATTTGATGAGGACGCTTTTTCCCTCCGCTAGGCCTAAATTTTTCATAAATTCGGCATTGCTAGCGCTTACGAAGATGATTTTATCGGCTATTTTGAAGGTGATTTTGTATAAAAAATTAATGGCGTAGCGCACAAGAAGGCTTTTGAAACTATCATCAATGTAAAAAGAGCCCAAGCCCTCAACCAAAGCAAATTTGCGTGGAATTTTTGCTAAAAATGCAGCGAAAATGCCCAGAGTGTTGCTTTTATGTGCGCTTGTTTGCAGGAGGTCTAGGTGGAGGGCTTTGAGGATTTTTGCTAAATCGAGGGCATTGGCTAGGACGATGAAGGGATTGAGGCTGGCGCGCTTTAGCTCGTAAAAAACCAGCTCACAATCAAGCTCTTCTAGCCTCACACTGTAATCATCGCGCGGCACTAAGACCACCACCGCATCGCCCCTAGCCCTCAAAGCCCGAATGATGGGCGCTCTAAAATGATAGATGCTTGAGCCCGCGTGGCTTAAAAACCCCACCCTCATAATTTCAACCTGAAAATTTTCACTTCTTTGCTGTCGATGACTGGCTCATAAAGCCTAGCATCAAATTTGCCAAAGAAAAACATCTGCACAAAAGTGCTCTCAAACATCGCTTTGTCCATTAAAATAAACTGCACATTGGGGATATTATTGTCCTTGATGTGGAAAAGATAGTATTTGCCACCCTTGTCGATTTCTATCATTTTGTAGTATTTTTGATAAACGGAGTCAAATTCCACCAAAGCATTGAGAGTGTAAGTTTTGCCGCCGATGCTAAAGCTTCTAAAATCACCACTCAAACGCACTCCATTGCTCAAAATAATCTCCCCATTTTGCTCCCCCAAATAATAAGCCGTGCTCAAAACAAAGTCATCCTTAAGCGCGCCCGTGTCCAAATCAATGTGAGAAAAGCTAGCCACCGTGCCAAAAATCGCCGCCATGCGTGCTGGCATATAGAGATAAATTTCCCTCGTTTTGGGCGTATGAAGCTTAAAATCCTCCTTGGATAAAGAAGCAAGAAAAAGTTCCACAGAGCTTTGATTGTAGTCCTTCATCATGGCCTGCAAAAGGTCCTCGTAGGGGGTGTGGAAGCTTTTTTCTGTGTATTCGACGCTAAGGCGTGCCATATTGGCCGCGGCGCGAGGGTTTTGACTGAGGACGAAGGAGGGGAAAAAATTATCCTTGCCCAGATGCTTGCCCCCATCGGCTAGGGTTTTGACATCGGCATAATAGCGAATGGGATAGCCATAATCCCACCACGCGATGACATAATCCTCGCGGGAGGTGAGGGCTTTGAGATTGTCCAAAATCGCTGCTTCGTTGTAGCTAAAGACGGTGGGGGCGCGGTAATTGTAAATGTGCTTGAGGTTGAAAGATAGGGAAAAAATCAAAACGAAGGGCACATAAAAGCCGGTGATGAGTCTTAAATTTTTCCTGCGCCGCAAAAGTTCGCAAAACAAGGGCGCAAAAAGCGCTACTATGAGCAAGGAAAAGAGCGAGGCATTGTCCCAAAAATAGCTCGGGAAAGATTTATCGGGCCTTAAATTTAGGGCCTGAAATTCCCACAAGTCCCCAAGGTAAAAACCCAAGGCCAACAGCACGATGAAAACAGGCAAGAGGGCGTAAAACAGCACTCTTAGGGTGTTGAGCTCCTTTGAATTTTTGACGCGAAATTTTTGCAAAAAATTTAAAATCCTAAGGCTCAAGTATCCAAACCCCAAAGCCATCACAGGCACGGCATAAATCGTAAATCTAAGCCCTCCCTTAAGCGCCAAAAAGCCAAGCACCAGCATGGGCAGGGCTAGGATCATCACTCTGTGGCGACGGACGAGGAGGAGGAGTCCTAGCAGGGAGGCCAAAAACACAGGCTCACTCCCGCTGATCCTCTGCATGAAGGTGCTCAAGTCAATGCTCTCGGCCTCTTGGATGGTTTGACTGACATTAAAATACGCAAAGCCTTGTGCCAAAGAAGCGCTCGCATCGTCTCTAAAAATGTAAAATTTCAGTTGGTAAAGTATGGGATCAATCCCCCCGCTCAACCCCAAAAAAAGCACGATCGCCGCAGACAAAATTCCCATCAGCCTGAAGCTAAAATAGTGATTTTTCAAGACAAAGAGGGCGAAAAGCAAGACGAGTATCGCGCTTTGGTAAAACCAGGGGATGTTGGAAAGCATCAGGGCGCTTAAAAGCACGGCTTGATAGCAAATTTTATCCCTGCGATGAAAGATGAGGGTGTGGAGCAGAAAAAGCCCCATAAAGGCGACATTGAGCGTGTAGGATGAGGGATACCACCACAGATAAAGTCCCACGAAGCTAGGCAGCGCGATGAGGGAGAGGGGGTCTTGCCTCAAAATGAGTCGCACCATGAAATACAAAACAAACATCGGCAAAACGATGGCTAGCATGTCCGTATCGTAATAGCCAGCCATCGTGCGGTTGTAGTAGCTTTTGGCGATGCTGGCCAAAAGGGCGGCAAAAAAGCCCATGAGAATTTGATTGAATTCCTTAGCGATTAAAATCAGCGGCACAACAATGAGCGAGGAAAAAAACACGCTCATGTAAAGGATAATGCTCTCAAAGCTAAAGGGCAGGATGCGATAAAGCCATGCTGTCAAAACCGAAAGCGAGGCATTGTAAAAACTGAGATCGTTAGCCTGATGAAAGCCCGCAAGCCTGTCTCTAGCGCCCTCTGCGAAGGTGTAGCCGTCATTGGAAATGATCATGAGCTGGTTGTTGAAAAAATATTCATTGAAATCACCCGCCCACCAAACCCAATACAGGCGGCACAAAACACTGAAGCCAAAGGCGATGAAAATGAGCGTTTTCATTGCTCGGCCTTGAGATATTTTAAGGCCGTTTTTGCGATTTTCATTTTGTCAAAGTCCAAGGCCCGCCCTCGTGCCTTTTTTTGATAGGCCCTCCTTAGCGCCTCATCCTCAAGTAAAACCCTCAGCCCCTCAAACATAGCATCCTCATCGCCTACCTCCACCAAAAGCCCAAATTCATCCCTGCCAAAAAGCTCCCGCGCGCCGCTTTTATGATCAGAGCTCACCACCGCGCAGCCACAGGCCAAAGCCTCGATTAGCACATTGGAAAAGCCCTCAAAAACCGAAGCGAAGGCGAAAAATTCACACCGCGCCATGAATTTGTAAGGATTGGCATCAAAGCCCAAAAGCAAAACCTTCCCCTCCAAACCCAGCGCGCCAATCAAGGCCAAAAGCTCGTCCTTTAGCCCCCCCTCGCCCAAAATCACAAGCTTCAAATTCGTTTTGAGTCGCGCGAAGGCACGGATGAGAAGCTTGTGATTTTTCCCCGCATCCAGCCGCCCCACACTGAGGATGAATTTTTCCTGCAGGGCTATGGGCTCGGTCGCCTTTTTTTCAATGCCCTCAATGTCGATGGCATTGTGCAAAAGCCTGCATCGATCCGCTGGGATCTTAAAATTCTCCACCAAGTCCTGCAAATTCCCCGCAGAATTAGGCAAAATCAAATCCGCCCTAGCATAGAGGGCACTAATGAGGGCTTTGTTGATGAGGTCAGTGGGTCCAAAGCCCTGATACATCACGCTTGGAGTGGTGCATTCATTGATCACAAGGCGGGTTTTTGCGCCGAAAATTCTAGCCATCAGGGCGATGTAGTTGGGACGATTCAAAAAGACAAATTCCACATCAATTCCCAGCCTTTCGCACAGCTTTTTGTAGCGAATGGCCAAAAAGGGCAGCTTGAAAAATTTCATCAAAGCGCCCTCATCAGGGCTTGATTTTTCCAAAAAATGCACCGCACAATCCTCAAGCTCGTAAGAAATTTTCTCACTCATCAAAATGAGATGCACCTCAAAGTGCAGCTTCAAAAGGGGCAGCAGGGTCGCCACCACCCGCTCAGCCCCGC
Source organism: Campylobacter sp. (assembly GCF_030528245.1). Lineage (GTDB taxonomy): Bacteria > Campylobacterota > Campylobacteria > Campylobacterales > Campylobacteraceae > Campylobacter_D. The sequence continues at coordinate 18,280 of NZ_JAUMZG010000002.1, read as the reverse complement.
CGCTTCCTAAAGAATAAATAAAAATCGCTAGTTTTTGCATAGGGCTACCCTTATTTTTGATAAAAATTTCACGAAAGAGCAGGGCAGAGGACTGAGGCAAAGCAGGACTATGGCGGGGAGATTGGGACGGGTTTTTAAGCTTTTATAAAGGCAAAAAAGCATTGCCTTGTGCGCCCTGGCGAATTTCGCATAATAGGCCGCCATCTTGTAATGACTCGCGCACACCCTTTTATAGTCCCCATCCCCGCTTTTTTCAAGCTCCTCTTCTAAAATTTCAGCCAGCCTCAAATAGCCAAGATAAACACGAAAGGCATTTTTCTCCGCTCCCAAAGTTACGCTATCCTCCCTAAAAACGCGATAAATGCGCAAAGCCTTGTGGATGTAAAAGGTCCTTTGCGCGTATAAATGCACCCAAAGCGTGGCCTCATTGCCATAAAATTCCTCATCAAAGCGCTCGTTTTGCAGCAGGGATTTTTTAAAAACGCTAAAAAATTCCCCGTGAAATTTCTGCAGCAAAAAGTCCTTTTTACAAAGCTCCCCATCCTCCTGTAGCCCCCTACCACTAAGCTCTCCCCTCACCCCATCGCGCTCAATGACGCAATTAGCCATCACATGCGCATAGCCCTCCTCAGCCTTTCGCATCAGCGTGCTCAAGGCCCCAGCCAAAAGCGCATCATCATCGTCCAAAAAGGCTACAAATTCGCCGCCAGCGTGATCTAGGCCATTGTTTTTATTACCATTGGGTCCCTGCTTGTAGCGGGAATTTAGGACATATTTCACCCGCGCATCCCTGCGCTCTAGCTCACGCGCCAGCTCGTCCGTTTCATCGCCTGAGTTGTCATCACTGATGATGATTTCATAGTCCGCAAAGTCCTGCGCCAAGATGCTCTCCACCGCACCCCGAAGCAGCAGGGGCCTCCTAAAAGTCGGCACGATGATGGAAAGCTTAGGCATCCCGCACCTCCTCCATCAGCCCAAGCCACTGCTTTTTAATGCCGTTTATTTCAAAATCTCCCTGCCTTTTTTTGGCATTTTGCACGAGCTTTTGCCTCAAATTTTCATCCCCCAAAACGCGCGTCAAGGCCTCCGCCAAAGCCCTCTCATCATCCACCCCCACCAAAAGCCCATCCTTTTCATCTTCGATCAAATCCGCCGCGCCGTCGTGATAGCGGCTTGAAATTCTGCACACCTCAAAATACAAACTCTCAATCAAAACCGTCGGCAGCCCCTCCACAAAGGAGCAAAGGCAAAGCACCCTCGCGCTCTCATAAAGCGCGGCAATGTCCTCAACCCTCCCCAAAAAACGCACGGGGATGTTTGAATTTTTCGCCAAAATTTCAAGCCCCTCCCTCAGCGCACCCTCCCCCGCGATGAGGAATTCACAACCCCGCCGCAAATTCTCATCCAAAAGCGACACAGCCCTTAAAAACATCGCGGGATTTTTGTTTTCATCCAAGCGCCCGATAAAAAGCACGGAATTTTTCTTTTCAAAATTTTCTTTTCGCTCCAAAGCACTGAAATGACAAGGATTATAAAGCAAGCGCACCCTCCCCACAAAGCCCTCATAATAAGCCTTATCACTGCTCCCAAGCACGGTCAGCGCCGCCGCGTGAGGATAGCTAAGACGCCTCAAAAGCCTCCAAATTTGAGGCTTCAAATAGGCCTCATTGCTATGCTCGCTGATGATGAGTGGGGTTTTAAGGCCGATTTTGGCGGCAATGCAAGCGATATTGGTCGTGTCCAAAAAAGAGACAAAAACCTCCGCCGCCGCCTCCTTCAAGGCCTTGCGCAGGGCAAAAAATTTCTTAAAACGACTGGCGATTTTGTGGTAAAGGCTATCAAAACGAAACTGCGGCAGGGTTTTAAGCCCCACTCTAGCATCCAGCGGGTAAAAAGAAGGCTCGGGGTGGAATTTGATGATGCGCACCTCATGATCCTCGCAAAGTGCGTTGGCTAGGGTTACGAGCACACGCTCGGCCCCGCCTGAATTTAGGGTCGCGATGATGAAGGTGATTTTCACCGTGCCTCCTCCCTCACGCAACCCTCGCTCACCCTGTAAATTTTGTCGCATTTTTCTATGGTTGAGAGGCGGTGGGCGATGATGATGAGGGTTTTATCGCGAGAAATTTTATAAATTTCTTCCATGATCTTCGCCTCGCTTTCGCTGTCCAAAGCCGAAGTCGCCTCGTCAAGCACGAGAATTTCAGGCTCAGAATAAAGCACTCTGGCGATGGCGATGCGCTGCTTTTGCCCCCCGCTAAGCCTAGCACCCCCATCGCCAACCCTGCTCTCAAGCCCCTCCTCCAAGCTCTCGATGAAGCCCTGTAAATTTGCCTGACGCACGACACGCTCGAGCCTTGCTGCATCAAGTGCGTCCCCGAAGGCGATATTGTTGGCGATGCTGTCGTTGAAAAGGTAAATTTGCTGGGGGATGTAGCCGATTTTTTGGCGGTAGCGTTTTAAATTCTTTGCGCTCAAGGGCACGCCGTCGATGAGAATTTGCCCCTGCTGTGGCTTGAGAAGCGAGAGGATGAGATCGACCAAGGTGCTCTTGCCAGCGCCGCTCTCACCCACGAGGGCGATTTTCTCGCCCTTTTTGAGGCGAAAATCAAGCCCAGAAAAAAGCGCCTTTTTCCCCTCGTAAGCAAAGCTTAAATTTTTGAGAGCAATTTCATTTTGAAAGGTGATTTTACCATCGTTTAAGCGCTCTTCCTCCTGCCCAAGCGCCCCGTAAATGATGTCCAAAGAGGAGCGATGGTAGATCAAATCGTGATAGCTTGTGATGATGCGATTGGCGCTTGGCATCAGTCGGTAGAGGGCTAGGACGAAGATGGATATGGTGGAGAGGATGTTGGAAATGTCGCTTTCGTCCTTCAAAATCAAAAAAACCACGATGAAAACCAGCACGGAAAAACCCACCGCCTCAAGGTAAATTCTGGGGATGGCGGCTAGGCTTTCGTTGGTGATATTCGCGCGTGAAAAGGCCTCGCTCTGCCTTTCAAAAAGCCTCACAATCCCGCCCTCTTTGCCCCTTAGCTTGATGAGTTTGAAATTGTTTAAATTCGTGTTGAGGATTTCAAAAAAGCTCCGCATCGCGCTCTCCCTTTTCAGTCCGGCTCTTTTGATGCTAGGGCCTAGAATTTTTACCAAAACTAGGGCGTTAAAAAGCATAAAAAGGCTCAAAAAAAGCGTGATTTTATAGCTGATGAAAAGCATGAGTACGTAGAGTAAAAGCACGACAAAAAGCTCGCTCATCATCAGTAAAAAGGAGGCGAGCATGGTGGTGAGGTTGAAGACCTCGCCTGTGGTGGCTTTGAGGATTTCGGAGTGGGTTTTTCGGGTGAAATTTTCGTAGGGAAGGCGCAAGAATTTTGCAAAAATTTTAGAAGAAAGCTTGTGGTATCTGCCCTTTGCAAAGCGCGCTAAGAGGTTGAAATAATAGCCATTGAGCAGGGCACGCAGGAGGTAGAAAAAAATCAAAACCCCCCCAAAATAGGCCACGATTTCATAGGCGGGGCGGTTTAAAATTTGCCTGAGGGAATTTAAGGGTTCGATTTTTTCAAAATAAGAAAAATCACTCGCCAAGGCCACAAAGGGCATGATGAGCGAGATCGCGAAGGTCTCGATGAAAGAAATCAGCACCGAAAAGCCTAGCAAAAAAAACAAAAAGCGCTTATCTTCACGATCGAGCACAAAAAAAAGCTTTTTCAGCACTGCTTCTCCCAAGCGTAGGCGGATTTGCAGATGAGCTCTAGATCGTCAAATTTAGGCCTCCAGCTCGTTTTTTCACGGATTTTACGCGCATCCGCAATCAACACAGAAGGATCCCCAGCACGGCGCGGGGCTAGCTCCACGGCAAAGTCCACCCCGCTTACCCTCTTCATCGCCGCGATGACCTCCTTGACCGAAAAGCCATGCCCGTAGCCGACATTAAAGACCGTGCTCTGACCATCCTCTAGATAGGACAGGGCCGCCAAATGCGCGCTTGAGATGTCATCCACATGGATGAAATCCCTCACGCAAGTGCCGTCCTTCGTGTCGTAATCGTCGCCAAAAATATAAAGCTTATCCCGTTTTCCTGCGGCGCACTCTGCGGCGACCTTGATGAGCAGGGTGGCCTTGGGGTAGCGTTGGCCGAGCTTGAAGTCCATGCAAGCACCTGCGACATTGAAATAGCGCAAAATGCAATGCTTGAATTCGGGCACTGCGCGGCTAGCATCGCGCAAAACCTCCTCGCTCATCAGCTTGGAGCGGCCGTAGGGATTGATGGGCAAAAGGGGGCTTTCTTCACTCACCACAGGGCTTTGGGGCTCGCCGTAGGTGGCTGCCGTGGAGGAAAAGATGAACCGATTCACATCATTTTCTAGGCAGGCCTCGATCAAATTCGTGGTGTTGGCGGTATTATTTTGATAGTATTTTAACGGGTTTTGCACACTTTCAAAGACCTCAATGCTCGCCGCAAAATGCACCACCGCGTCGAATTTTTCCCTCGCAAAAAGCGCTTTCACTGCCCTAAAATCACTCAAATCCTGCTGGAAAAATGCAAAGTCCCCAAGGCTTCTCAAGTCCTCAAGGGCTATTTTGGAGCCCTTGCTGAGATTATCCAAAACGCAAAGCTCGTGCGGGGTGTTTAAAAACTGCCGCAGGGTATGCGAGCCGATATAGCCCGCCCCGCCGCTGATTAGAATTTTCATTGCCCTTCCTTGAAAAAAGATGATTTGGCGCTATTTTATTGTAGTTTTTTAAACGCTTGATTTTGAAATTTCTTCCTCACAAACCCTAATAAAAACCTCCTTGTAAGCCCTGTGAGCCTTTTTTTCACCCAGATACTCCCGCACCCGATGCAAATACTGCGCATAATCCGCATCACTTAAATTTCCCTTAATCAGCTCATATCTCAAAAAAAGCAAGTAGGTGTTGAGGGCGTCGCTTTCGCAGTATTCGTGGATTTTTTCCAGCTTGTTTTGGTAAAAAAGCCCCAGCACGGCATCCCCGCAAATTTCATACTTCCCCGGTAGTCCCACCATCGCACAAAGGCTATCAAGCCGCAGTCCGCCCCTACCCGCACCCAAGACCTCCAGCAAATCGCAATGCTTCAGCTCTGAAAAGCGCGTTTTGTAGTTGTTCCATTTGTCCGTAGTGTCTAGGTAGGTCTGGGCCCTGATCTTGTGCTTGAGCGCCCTTAAAATCAGCAAGGGACAGTCGTAATTTTTCCCGTTGAAGCTCACCAATTTGGGCTGCGTTTTATCCACAAAGGCGAAAAAATTCCTCAGCATCTGCGCCTCGTCCTCGCCGTCGATTTTATTGACCTTGATGAAGCGACCAAAGCTATCGGCTATCACCGCGCAAATGCTTACGATTTGATGGTAGGGCAGGGGTAAAAACTCACTCCCACTCTGCTCCTTTTGCCACTCCAGTGCCCGAAGGCTCACCGCCTCATCACTCCCCTCAAAGCCCAAAGTACGCCGTATCAAAGCCGCATCCGGCACCGCCTCGCAGTCAAAAACGCAAATATAGCCCTCGTTTTTCATCCCGTTTAACCTTTTTCATTTGATTGGGCTAAAATTCTAGCCAAAAATTTTTATCATTAGGTTGCCATGAAGATAGCCATCGTTCGCCTCTCAGCACTGGGGGACATCATCCAAAGCGCCATTGTTTTGCAGTTCATTAAGGCCTTCAAGTCGGACATTGAAATTCATTGGTTTGTGGATGAAAAATTTAAAGAAATTTTAAGCGATCACAGGCACATCGACAGGATCTACGCCCTGCCCCTGAAAGAAAAAAAACTCCTCCCCGCCCTCACAATCCTTCTTGAGGCGAGGAAAAACAACTACGACGCTGTGCTTGACCTGCAGGGACTCATCAAGTCCGCCCTTGTGAGCCGCATTTTGAGTTATAACACCTTCGGCTTTGACAAAAACAGCCTCAGGGAAAGCCTCGCGCATAATTTTTACAACCAAAAACTCAGCATCAGCTACAACGAAAATGTCTTTGTGCGCTACCTCAGCCTCGCTGCTTTCGCCCTCAACGCCCCCTTTGAGCCGCGCGAAATCCACTTCAAACGACCCCTCTTCGTAGCCAATCCCACCCTCAAAGAAGAGCTTCAAAGGCGATTGAATTTAAATTTTGAGCACAAAAACATCCTCATCCACACAGGCTCTAGCGTGGAAAATAAAATCTACCCCCAAACCCGCCTGGCCATTTTGTGCAAACTCCTCATCGCTTACGATGCGCAAATTCGCATCTTCCTCGCCTGGGGCAGCGAGGGGGAGAAAAAATTCGCCCAGGAGCTTATGGAGCTTGGTAAAATGGACCAAGATCGCCTCGTTCTCCTGCCACGCCTCAGCCTGCAAGAGCTCATCGCCCTCACCAAAATGATGCGCCTCATCATCGGCAATGACAGCGGGCCCACCCACCTAGCCTTTGCGATGAATAAGCCCTCCATTACGATTTTTGGGGCGAGCTGGGACAAGAGAGTGTGCCTTTTGGGGCCTCAAAACAAAAGCATCAACGCGGGGAAAAAATTCAACAAAAATAAAAATTTCAAATTCGACAAGAGTGATTTTTGCATCCGCAGGATCGACGAGGAGGAAATTTTCGCTTTGGCTAAGGATCTGCTGGATGAGGGATAAAATTTATCTTGCGCTTTACTATGTTTTGAAGTGTCTGGTTACCCTGCTGCCGCGCTTTGCGCTCAAGCTCCTCGCTCAAATTGTCGCCAAAATCGTCTTTTTGTGCGATCAAAAACACCGCAAAATCATCGACACCAATCTTAAAATTTGCTTCCCCGATCACTCCCCCGCCCAAAGAAAGCACATCGCTCAAAAAATTTACGCCAATTTTGCCCATTTTGGCATCGACTGCCTGCAAAATCAAAACACCACCCCCGCAAAAATCCTCGCCAAAGCCCATTTTGACGAGCCGCACATCCTAGCCGCCGCCCTAGAAAGCAGTCGCCCCCTCATCCTCACCACCGCGCACTATGGCAACTGGGAGCTAGCACCCCTAGCCTTTGCGGCGAGGTTTGCCCCCATCTCCATAGTCGGCAGGAGGCTTGACAGCAAGGCTATGGATAAAATTCTAAGCCAAAACCGCACGCAATTTGACATCGAGCTCATCGATAAAAAAGGTGGACTTAAAAAAATGCTCAAAGCCCTGAAAAACGGACGCACGCTTGGGATTTTGACCGATCAGGATTGCGCGGACAATGAGGCGATGCGACTGGAATTTTTTGGAAAAGAGGTCAATTTTTTACTCGGCGCTAGCGTCTTGGCGAAAAAAACGGGCGCCCTCCTCATCCCCTGCTTTGTCTATCAGGGGCAAAAGGGCTTTCACATCCGCTGCTTTGAGGCGGTGGACGGGATAGAGCGCTCGCTTTTAGAGCTCACCCAGCATCAGGCAAAAAGCTGCGAGGAAATGATCAAATTTAAGCCCGATGAGTATTTTTTCTTTCACAAACGCTTTCGCAGTTTTAGCGCTAAAATTTATGAGGAGGGCTGATGGATTTGCAAAAAATCAGCGCCATCATCATCGTCAAAAACGCCCAAAATACCCTGGCCGCGTGTTTAAATTCCCTCAAAGAATTCGGTCAAATCGTGCTTTTGGATAATGAAAGCACGGACAAGACCCTCACCATCGCTAAGGATTTTCAAAAAACCTTCCCCGCCCTTCGCATCGAAAGCAGCCCCTTTATTGGCTTTGGCGCGCTTAAAAATAAGGCTTTGAGCTATGCTAGCCATGCGTGGATTTTTAGCATTGATGCGGATGAAGTGCTCGAATTTAGCGCCCTGAGAGAGCTAGAAAATTTAGAGCCGCAGCCCCACTGGGTGCTGTATTTGCCGCGCAAAAATCTCTACCGCGGGGAGTGGATTAAGGCTTGTGGGTGGCATCCGGACTTTGTGGGGAGAATTTTTAATAAAAATTTCACAAAATTTAACGACAACCTCGTCCATGAAAGCCTCATTTTACCGCCAGGGGCGCAAAAAATTCACCTCCGATCCGCCTTGCGCCACCACGCTTATGAGGGCATCGATGGGCTGCTTGAGAAATGTCAACGCTACTCAGAGCTTTACGCCCGGCAAAACCCAGCCAAAAAGGGCTCCATGCTAAGAGCCATAGGGGGGGGGGGGGGTTTAAATTCATGCGGGATTATTTTTTAAAAAGGGGCGTGGTTTACGGGTCCAGGGGCGTTGTGATAGCCTTTTGCAATGCTTTGGGTGCCTTTTTTAAATACGCCAAACTTTATGAACTGAGACAAAATTTCAAAGAAAAATCCCCTCCCGCTAGCCTCATCATCACCACCTACAATAGCCCCGCCTATCTTAAAGCCGTGCTTGAAAGCGTGGAGAGGCTTGAATCTTTACCCCTTGAGGTCATCATTGCAGATGATGGCAGCGGCGCACAGACAGCGACCCTAATCAGCGAATTTCAAAAATCCTTCCCCTGCCCCCTCAAGCACATTTGGCAAGAAGATAAAGGCTTTAGAGCGGCAAAAAGCAGGAACAACGCCGTCAAAGAGGCAAGGGGCACATACATCATCCTCATCGATGGGGATATGGTTTTGGAGCCCGGCTTCATCAAGGAGCACTTGAAATTTGCGCGGCGGGGGCTTTTGCTGCAGGGCTCAAGGATACTTTTGGATGCGGGACGCACCGCGTCTTTGCTGGGGGCAAATCTGGGAGCAAATTGCACGAGTGGGGGGCCTTTTCGCGGAAAAAAATTCCCTCTTTTGTCCCGCCTCGTTTATAACTTGAGCGCCAAAAGAGCGGATTTTTTTGAAAAAAAAGACCTCATCAAGGGCATCAAAAGCTGCAATATGAGCTTTTTTAAGGAGGATTTTGACGCGGTGGAGGGCTTTAATGAAAATTTTGAAGGCTGGGGCAGGGAGGATAGCGAATTTGTCGCGCGCTTTTTATTTAACGGCGGGGAGTTGAGGCGGCTAAAATTCAGCGCCCTAGCGTGGCATCTTCACCACGAGGAAAACGACAGAGCCGCCCTGCCCTGCAATCACGAGCTTTATTTACGCACCCTGAAGGAGAAAAAAATTTCGTGGCGTTGAATCTGCGCTAAGATCTCGCTCCCTCAAACCCTGCCCCAAGCCCCCCACTAGCCCCCGCACTCACCCCGCACTGGGTCCCAGAAATTTCACGGCAAATACTGCGGCCTTCAATCATCGCCATCTCAACAAGTGCCTAAATTTCGCAAATTCTTAAACGCTTGCGGAGGAGGTTGGGGGGTGAATTTGGCGCGCTCAAGGTGATTTGATGCGGAGGAAATAGATGGCGTAAAAATCTTTAAAATTTTGCTAAGATTTGATCATTTCATAAAATTTTAAGGAAGGCCATGAAAATTTTTATCAAGCTCCCCACTTGGCTGGGCGATGCTGTGATGGCGAGTGCGGCTTTGAGGGCGCTATTTTCGCATTTTAGGGGGGCGCAATTTGTGCTTTATGGCTCCTTTGTGGCCTTGGAGCTTTTTAGGGAGTGTGAAAATGTGCACCCTGTTTTTGAGCGAAAAAAGGGGCGTTTTGGGCATTTTTTGAAATTGCGACAGGAATGGGGGGAGTTTGATCATGCTTTTTTCTTTCGCGGGGCCCTGTCCGCTAGGATTCAAAAGCTCCTATTGCGATCCAAACGTAAGGCACTTTTTGACAAAAATCAAAACAAAAACGCCCATCAGGTCTTAAAATACCTGCATTTTGTGGAAGACGCTCTTTGTTTGCCCCCGCAAGATGCGGAGCTTTTCCTCCCCATCAAAGCCTTCGGCGCGCTTGGGGGTGAGGCGAGGCGTTTGCTTTGTGAAAAATTTGAACTTGATGGTGGCAAAAAATGGCTGGGTATCAGTGCGGGGGCGAAATACGGCTCGGCAAAGTGCTGGGATAGGGAGCATTTTGCGCGGGTGGCTTTGGAGCTTGGTGCGGAGTATGAGGTGCTGATTTTTGGGGTGGCTAGCGAGGGTGAAATTTGTGATTTCATCGCTGATACGCTTGCAAAAAACGGAGTGCGTGGAGTGAATTTGTGCGCGAAAACGAGCATCAAGGAGCTCTGCCATCTCATCTCCAATCTCAGCCTTTTGCTCGCAAACGACAGCGGCAACATGCACATCGCAAGCGTTTATAAAATCAAAACCCTAGCCCTCTTTGGCCCTACCAAATGGACACAATCTGCGCCCTGGCAAAACGAAAACGCCAAAATCCTCCATCTCAACCTAGCCTGCATGCCCTGCATGAAGCGCACCTGCCCCCTAAAGCACCACAAATGCATGCGGGATTTAAGCCCCGAAATGGCCCTTGAAGCGGTGAGGGATTTTTGAGATCATCTCAAGCCTTTTAATCGAAAATATTAAAATTTTTTTCGCAATATCAACCCCGTTTTTTTTGAAATTCCCGCATGAATTCGCAGAGCGTTTGAACCTGCTCCAGAGTGATCGCATTGTAAATACTCGCACGAATCCCGCCCAAAATCCTATGCCCCTTAAGCCCTATCATCCCCGCATTTTCTGCTTCTTTCACAAAAAGGCTCTCCAGATCTCCTCGCGCCATCCTAAAACTCACATTCATTAGGGACCTATCCTCCGCCCTCGCATGCCCTCTGTAAAAGCCCCCACTTTCATCGATGCATCGGTATAAAAGAGCGGCTTTTTGCTCGTTGAGAGCGTTAATTTTATCCAATCCTCCTAGGGACAAAAGCCACCGCATCTGCTTGGCAAACACATAAATAGCAAAGCTCGGCGGGGTGTTAAAAAGCGAGTCGTTGTCAGCAAAAACGGCATATTTTAGCATGCTGGGGATGTTTTTAGCGCGGCTGCGCTCTAGCATATCCTTGCGGATGAAAATAGTCGCCATCCCCGCCACTCCAGCATTTTTCTGCACGCCACCGTAAAAAAGCCCGATGTTGGAAAAATCCACCCTGCGGGAGAAAAAATCGCTCGAAGCATCCACGATTAAGGGCGCTTTCGTTTGAGGATAGTGCCTATACTGCGTGCCGTAAATGGTATTATTGGAGCAAATGTAGGCATAATCGCAGGCATCATCAAAGCCCACCTCAGGGATGAGGCTAAAATTCTCCGCCTCGCTACTGGCGACGACTTTGACATTGACGCCTAAAATTTGGGCTTCCTTGATAGCTTTTTGGGTCCAAACTCCCGTGTTTGCATACTCACAAACCCCACCTTGCGCCAAATTCATCGGTATCATCGCAAACTGCAAGCTCGCCCCGCCCTGCAAAAAAAGCACCTCATACGCATCATCCAGCCCGTAAAGCTCCTTGGCCCCTTGCATCGCACTAAAATGTAGCTCTTCAAAAACGCTCGTGCGGTGTGAAATTTCCACGATCGAATAGCCCTTGCCCTGATAGTCCAAAAGCTCCTCTTGCACCTCTTTCAAAAGCTCTAAAGGTAGGGCGCTAGGACCTGCGCTGAAATTGATTTTTCTCATCATGGCTCCTCATAAAATTTTGGCTTTTTTCTGTGAAAATTGCGAAATCAAAAGCACCTCATCGCCGCTTTTTAGGCTTTCAAGACTGGTGATTTTATCATTTTTTTGCAAAGAAATAAGGCCCCTGCTCCGCTCAAAAAAGCTTTCATGCTGAAGGTAGGCATTGTGCATTTTTTCCAAATTCAAGCGGGCAAAATTGAGTCGATTTTTCATCAAAATTTGCAATTGTTTTTGCAAGGATTTCAAATACTCTAATTTTTGCGCGATCACCAAGGGCAAAGAATTGGCTTGGAAAAATTTTTGCAGGGCTAAAAGCTCATTTTGACAATGCGAAATTTTATTTCGCAAGCAGATTTTCAGTTTCTCCTCCAAAAAATCCAAATTCTGCTCCAAATCAAGCCTTGAAGGCAGCAAAATATCAATAGCCGCGCTGGGTGTGGGCGCCCTGCTATCGGCTACAAAATCGCTAATGACATAGTCAATCTCATGCCCCACGGCTGAAATGATGGGCGTTTTGGCCGAAAAAATTTCTCGCGCCAAAGGCTCGTTATTAAAGCAAAACAAATCCTCCCTACTCCCCCCACCCCTTGCGATGATGAGGGCATCTAAGGCGAAAGCATCGGCCTTTTTGAGGGCTTGGATGAGAGAATTTGGGGCATCTTTACCCTGGGTGAGGGCGTTGAAAAGATAAAATTTCGCTAAAAAATTCCCCTTTTGCTGGATGATTTTGAGCATATCCTCCAGTGCGGCGGAGGTGTAGGAGGTGATGATGCCAACTTTCTGCGGGAATTTTGGCAAGGATTTTTTGCAGGAGGGATCAAACAAACCCTCCCCCTCCAAACGCTCTTTAAGGGCTAAAAATCGCGCTTCAAGCTCACCAAAGCCGTCCTTTTTCATCGTCTTGGCGATGAATTGATAGCGCCCACTTTCTGCGTAGAGGCTGACATTGCCACTCAGCTCCACAAAATCGCCCACACCGGGCCTAAAGTCAAGCTTGGAATTTGCTCCCTTAAACATCACGCAAGCTATGCTGGAGCGCTCATCTTTAAGCTCAAAATACCAATGTCCTGAGCCGTGCATTGTGATTTTTGAAAGCTCACCACTTAAGGGGACATCCTCAAAATGCGCCTCAAGGAGGGATTTTGCCTTGAAATTCAATTCCGTAACAGTCATTTTCACTCCGCTATATGTGTAAATTTGTTACATAAATTATTAAATTTTGCTTATTTTCTCTACACTTTTATTTTTGTTACCCGCCAATTATATCATTTCATACTGATCATCACAAACCTAAGGATACATTATGAAACTAAAAATTTTCATCCTCAGCGCGATCTTGCTCCTTGGTCAAGCGCTAGCCAAAGAACCCCAAAAGCCCGAGTGCATCGCCCCAGCAAAGCCGGGTGGAGGCTTTGATCTGACCTGTAAGCTCGCTCAAGTCAGCCTCAATCAAACGGGCATAGTATCCAAGCCCATAAGGACGACCTACATGCCAGGGGGCGTGGGCGTTACGGCCTATAACACCATGAACACCTCCAAGTCAAAAGACCCCAATGCCATCGTCGCCTTTTCAAGCGGGACCCTGCTAAACATCGCTACGGGAAAGCACGGCAAATACGATGAAAACGATGTCAAATGGCTTGCCGCTGTGGGCGTGGATTATGGAGCGATCGCTGTGAGGGATGATTCGCCCTATCAAAATTTGCAGGATTTGCTTGAGGCCCTCAAAAACGACCCTAAGGCCGTGAGTTTCGGCGCTGGCGGCTCTGTGGGGGGACAGGACTGGATGCAAACCGCACTCCTGGCAAAGGCCGCTGGAGTGGATATTTCTAATGTCCGCTATGTCGCCTTCGAGGGGGGTGGGGACGCCCTCACTTCACTTCTTGGCAATCACATCAGTGCCGTGTCTTTGGGCATGGCTGAGAGCTTGCCGCATTTGGAGGCTGGCAAAATAAGAGTTTTGGCCGTGTTTTCCGATGAGCGCCTAAAAACGCAAGGCAAGGCGAAAGATGTCCCGACCGCAAGGGAGCAGGGCTATGATGTGGTGTGGCGCACGATTCGTGGCTTTTACATGGCTCCAAAGGCTCCCAAAGAGGCTTATGAGTGGTGGCTGCAAGCCTTCAATAAGCTTTATCAAAGCGAAGAATTTAAGCAACAAAGGGAGTTAAGAGGCCTTTTTGAATTCAATAAATCGGGCGAGGAATTTGAGGCTATCGTCAAGGAGCAAACCGACATTTTCAGGCAATTGGCCAAAGAATACAAGCTCATAAAGTAGCCCGATGCTAAGCCTTAGAATTTTTTCCATTTTTTTATTCGCGCTCGGTGCGTTTTTGCTTTACATTGCTTGGCAGATCACCACCGAGTATAGTTACGAGCCCCTAGGGCCGCGCCCCTTTCCCTTAGTCAGCTTGTTTTTATGGATGCTCTGCTGCATTCTGCTTTTATTTTTCGCAGGGAAAAGTCAAATCCACTGGGGCGATTTGAGGCTTTGGAAAAAATTCGTCATTCTCAGCCTGAGCCTCTTTGCCTTTGCGTTTTTGTTTGAAATTCTGGGCTTTGTTTTATCCGCTAGCCTTCTTGTCTTTGTTTTGTCCCTGCTTTTTGGCGCAAGAATGCCCCAAGCCCTCATTTTCGCTCTGTTTTGCGGATGGGGGTTTTATTATTTTTTTGAAAATCTTTTGCAAATCACCCTGCCCTTAGGGCTTATTTTTGATTGAGATCGCACGATGGAGCTTTTGATGTCCCTAGCGCAGGGCTTTGAAGTAGCCCTAAGCCCTAGCAATCTCACCATCGCCCTCATAGGCTCTCTCATCGGCACCATGGTCGGCATGCTGCCCGGCCTTGGTCCCATCAATGGCGTCGCCATACTCCTGCCCCTAGCCTTCGCCCTGAATTTGCCCGTAGAATCGGCCCTCATCCTGCTGGCGACGGTCTATATGGGCTGTGAGTATGGCGGGAGGATTTCCTCCATCCTGCTTGGGATTCCGGGCGATGCTGCGGCCGTTATGACAATCTTAGACGGATACCCCCTAGCCCAAAAAGGACAAGCGGGAAAGGCGCTTTGCATCTCGGCTCTTAGCTCTTTCATCGGCTCTTTCATCGCGATTTGCGGGATCATTTTATTCGCCCCCCTGCTTGCGGACTGGGCCTTAAATTTCGGCCCGGCTGAATACTTCGCCCTCATCATTTTCGCCCTTGCGACCCTAGGCTCCGTGATGTCGCAAAAGCCTATCCGTTCGTTCCTCGCTGCCCTCATTGGACTTTTTTTGACCACCATAGGCATCGACGCCAACACGGGCGTTTATCGCTTCAGCTTTGACAATCCCCACCTCTACGATGGAATTTCCTTCATCGTCCTCATCATAGGGCTTTTTTCCATCAGTGAAATTTTCCTCATGCTTGAAAACACGCACGCCAACAAAAAAATCATCCAAAAAACGGGCAAGTTGCTCATCAGTTTTGGAGAATTTTTCCACGCCTTTTTGACCATAGTGCGCTCTGGAGTTGTGGGGTTTTTCGTGGGGGTTTTGCCAGGGGCCGGGGCCACCATAGCCAGCGCGATAAGCTACATGAGTGAAAAAAAATTAGCCGGCAAGGCAGCCCGCTTTGGCGAGGGAGATTTGAGGGGAGTGGCCGCTCCAGAAGCCGCAAACAACGCCTCAGCCTGCGGCTCTTTCATCCCCATGCTCACCTTGGGACTACCGGGCTCAGGCACCACGGCCGTGATGATGGGCGCCCTGACGCTTTACAACATCAACCCCGGCCCGGCCATGTTTAGCGAGCAAACCGACCTCGTCTGGGGACTCATCGCCGCCCTCCTCATCGCTAATGTCCTGCTTTTGATCCTCAACATCCCGCTCATTTCGCTCTTTGTCAGGATCTTAAGCATCCCCCACTGGATGCTAGCGCCCATCATCGCAATCCTCTCCACCATTGGAATTTACTCCATCAACAGCACTACTTGGGACTTGGTGATGATCTTCATCATTGGAATTTGCGGATTCGTTTTGAGAAAATTAGAATTCCCCCTCGCGCCCTTGATTTTGGGCTTTGTTTTGGGAGAGCACTTGGAGGTCAATTTACGCAGAGCCCTGTCCATCAGCAGCGGGGACCTGAGTATATTGTGGCAGGGAAGCATCGCTCAGATCCTGCTAGCGGGGGCCTTTTTGATGATCTTGCTCCCGCCCCTCATCAAGAAATTCAAACCTTTCGCGCGATGAACATCGAGCTCACGCCGAAGCTAAAGCTTTTGAATTCCAAAATTTCAAAGCCCGCCCCCTCAAGCTCACCCATCAACCCCTCCGCGCTTAAAAATC
This sequence comes from Campylobacter sp., assembly GCF_030528245.1. GTDB lineage: Bacteria > Campylobacterota > Campylobacteria > Campylobacterales > Campylobacteraceae > Campylobacter_D. The sequence goes on along the minus strand of NZ_JAUMZG010000002.1, from coordinate 2,530 downwards.
CCTCAATGGAGGCGGGTAGATAGGCATAGGCGCTTTTGTTTTTGCTGATTATCCCCCCCAAAATCGGCAAAATTTTCACCAAGTAAAAATCCCTCACCCTCCCCATGAGGCCGCCGCTTTTTCTTTGGGTGAACTCCAACACGAGCAAAAATCCCCCGCTCTTAAGCACCCGCACAAACTCCTGCAAGGCCTGCGCCCTTTTGACGACATTGCGGATGCCATAGCTTATGCTGATGATATCGATCCTCGCATCTTCAAGGGGCAAAAGCTCCGCGCCTGCCTGAATGAAGGGCACATTTTTGAATTTATTTTTCGCTATCTCAAGCATGGCGCTACTGGGATCGATGCCCCTGATGGAGTGGATTTTTCGCCCTGCATTTTTCGCACCCTGCTGCCAAAAGCCTATCATATCGCCCGTGCCACAAGCCACATCGACTATGCTCAAATCCTCCCCCTCACACAGCTCAAGCACCCTAGCACAAGCCTTCTTACGCCAACTCACATCCGCGCCAAGGCTTAAAATTCGATTCGCCCTGTCGTAGGTCGGGGCGATTTGGTTGAACATTTCTATGATTTTTTCTTGTTTTTGCATGGTTATCCCTTGTTTGCTTTTAGATTGCGACTATTTTTGCTTAGAAGTTTTAAGAATTTTTTCCTTTTTTTGATGAGCGTTTCAAAAATTTTATCCTCCAGTATGCGTGAGAGTTTATCAAGGCTTTTCATTTCAAAGAGGGGGCAAAAACACTCCAAAAAAATGCCAAGCTCCAGGCTTTTGCTTAAAAATTCTTTGTAGGAAAAATTTTTGACCAAGAATTTTTTAAATAAAACGATTTTTTTTCGAATTTTAAGGGCTGCGACCTCTTTTAAAACCGCATCCCTTCGCCTTTCATTTTTGTAAAAATCCCCCTCCCTTAAAACAAATTCAAAATCCCTTAGAAATTTATCAAGCTCGTTAAAATTTTTCTTCGCTCCTTGCTTCAAAAAAAAATGGAAATTTTTGAGCAAAAAATTGCCAGTTTGCGCGTCGAAAAAATCCTTAAAATCCAACAAAAGAATATAAATTTTTCGCATGTTTGAGTTGAATTGATCCAGATCTTCTTTTTGCTGGTAGTGCTGCATCCTCTTTAAAAGAAAAAACAAAAGCACGCGCAAACCATCAAAAGCCAGGATGCCTTTAGGAAAATAAAGCGTGAAATTTTGATTTTTCTCTATGATTTTAAAGCAAGTCGCAAGATCCCAATTCACAAAAGCCTCAAAATCAAAAATTCAGCGGCATTTTGGGCAGCTTTTCACATAGGAGCAAACAAAAAAATGCTCGATAAAGTAGCCAAGCCTCTTTTCAAGCTTTTTTTGATATTCATCCATCCCAATCTCCTCAAAACCCTTATCCTCTATGCTTCCACATTTTGAGCAGATGATGTGCATATGCTCCCTATCATAAATATCATAGCAAGATTTTTCATTGGCCACATTGATCACCACCACCAAACCCTGTTTTTGCAGAGTGTTGAGATTTTTATACACCGTGGCCAAAGCGATGGAAGGGTAGTCTTTTTTAATCTCCGCATAAAGCTCATCGATGGTAGGATGCTCGTGTCTTTTGAGAATTTTTAGCATACAAAGTCGCTGCGGAGTGGCTTTCAAGCCCTGTTCATTAAGCATTTTCATAAGATCCATCAAACCACCTCATCTTCAAACTCGTTTAAATTTTGTTGATACGACTCAAGCCTAACGGGGATATTTTTGAATTTCTTGCTCGATTTTACGATGCAAACTGGCCGCATCCAGCCCCAGATGCGCCTCCACTTCCGCCAAAGAGCCCTGTTCGATAAATTCATCCTCAAATTCAAAGCTCACCACCCTCACATCCCAACCCAAACGCGCCGCAGCATCCCTCAAAATGCAGCCCACACCACCCCTCTTCGCCGTCGGGGAAAAGACAAACCAAAGCCGCGTCTTTTTCGCCAGCTCACTCAAAAGCTCCTCATCCAAGGGCTTGATGAAGATCAAATCGATCAAATGCGCAAAGTCCTCCCCAAAGCCATCGCGCACAGCCTTTGCCACGCCCACACCCTGCCCGTAACCCAAAAAGGCGATTTCGCTCTGCGCGGCAGCGAGAATTTGCGCCTTAGCCACAGCAATTTCACAGGGGGCAAATTCATCATTGAGTAAAAAATTCCCCCGCGGGTAGCGAAAGGCTAGGGGGCCTTGATGAGTGAGGGCGTAATTCATAATGCCCTCCAGCATCGCCGCATCCCTTGGCGCACAAAGGGTGAAATTGGGTACAGCGCTCAAATAGGACACATCAAAAGCCCCCTGATGCGTCTCGCCATCCTCCCCCACAATGCCCGCTCTGTCGATGGCAAAGATGACATTTAAATTCATAATCGCACAGTCGTGAATCACCTGATCATAAGCCCTCTGCAAAAAGGTGCTATAAATCGCGATGAAGGGTCTAAAGCCCTCCTTTGCCATCGCCGCCATCGAAGTAACGGCGTGCTGCTCGGCTATGGCGACATCAAAAAAACGC
>NZ_JAUMZG010000058.1 GCF_030528245.1 Campylobacter sp. | reverse complement strand
AAATCGGCACATAAATCAAAAAAATATCTATGAGCAAAGCACGAAATCTTAGCCATCTGGAGGCGATTTTTGCCTTCATTAATTGCCGCGGCTCCCCGGCTTTACAGCCCTGCTTCCCTCTTTGCAAAGGGGACAGAGCGCACTCTCATAAATTTCAAAATCAAAATTCCCCAAGGCAAAAAGGGGTAAATTTTCTGGCAAGGCGACGTTTTCTTTTCGGGGGGTTTTTAGGTTGCTCACTCCGCAAAAACCGCGATTAGCCAAAGCCGCAAAAGCCACAACCTCCCCGCCCAAACCTTGCAAAATCCTAGCACACTCCAAGGCCGAGCCGCCTGTGGTGATAATGTCCTCACAAACGATGAATTTTTCGCCCTTTACAACCTCAAAACCACGCCTCAAGGTCATCGCAGCATCTACTCTCTCGGTAAAAATGAAGCGCTTTTTGCAGGCTCTTGCGAGTTCATATCCAGCCAAAATCCCCCCCAAAGCGGGTGAGCAAATCGCGTCAAATTCCACGCCATGCGAATGAATGATCGCAGCAAGCTCATCGCATAATTTTTGTGCCAGAGCTGGACTTTCCAAAACCTTAGCGCTTTGGAGATAAAAGCCTGAATGTTTTCCTGAGCTGAGTAAAAAATGCCCCCGCAAAAAAGCACCGCACTCCCTATAAATTCGCTCCAAATCCATCTCAAACTTTCAAAAGCTGTGCTTCTTTTTCTTTGACACTTTCATCAATCTTAGCCGTGTAAAAATCGGTAAGTTTTTGCACCTCATCGTAGGCTTTTTTAGCCTCATCCTCTGAAATCATCTTATCTTTTTCAAGCCTTTTAACCCCGTCATTGGCATCTTTGCGTCCATTTCTTACAGAAACCTTAGCTTTTTCGCCCATAGCCTTAGCCTGTTTCACATTTTCCTCCCTTTGCTCCCTTGTCATAGGGGGAAAAAAAAGCTTCACGCTTTCGCCATCATTGTTGGGATTGACCCCGATATTTGCCGCTGCTATGGCACTTTCTATAGTTTTTAACATGGTTTTTTCCCAAGGAGTGATGCTGATTGTGGAGGCATCGTTTGCAAGTATGGTGGCGACTTGATTGAGCGGGGTCGCACTTCCATAATAATCCACGCTGATATGATCCAAAATGTGAGCATTCACCTTGCCCGTTCTGAGCGTGGTAAAGTCTTTCTTAAGAGCCTCAAGACTCTTCTCTCCTGCGGCTTTTTGTTTGGAAAAAATTTCATCAAGCATCCCGCACCCTTTCACTTGCTCGTATTGATTTCACTTGGGAGGCTCGGAGCTAGCGGAGCCTTAGGTTGTATCGGGGCAGATGGAACACTCGCGTTGTTTTCAGCCTGAACCCTTTCGGCGAGGGAATTTTTACCCACGGTGTTGTAAAGATAGCCCAAAGCTATGGTATTTGCGATGAGCAAGATGCCCATGATGAAAGTGAATTTCGCCAAAAAGCCCGCCGGCCCCCTCGCACCAAAGAGGCTTTCATTACTCCCGCTATACGCGCCCAGCCCTATACTTGAGCTTTTTTGCAGCAAAACAGCCATACAAATCACCACCACGATGATGAATTGCAAAACAATCAAAAGGGTCATCATAAGAATTTTCCTAGAGTTGAATTAGGCCGAGATTTTAACGAAAAAATTCAAACAGAGTTTAAATGTGCGGGAGGAACCCGCAAATTTTTAACGATTAACGCTTCTTAGGATATTGAGCAAGGAGATGAAGAGATTGACAAAGTCAAGATAAAGAGCCACAGCGCCTTCAATAGGCGTTTCGTAATTGCCGCGAATGATATTTTGCGTATCATAAAGGATATAAAACGAAAACAAAACCGCCGCCACCGCCGAAATGGCCAAATTCAAAATCCCGCTTTGAAAGAAGAGATTAAGCAAAGACGCCGCCACCACAACGATAAGCACGATAAATAAGGCCTTACCCATCATCGTAAAATCTTTTTTGGTGTTCATCGCAAAAATGCTAAGTCCCGCAAAGGCTACCGTCGTCAAAGCGAAGGCCTGAGCGACTATGATCCCACCCGCTGGCAGAGCCAAAACCGAAATCAGCAAAGGCGTGAGCGTAAGCCCCGAGACGAAGGTAAAGGCAAAAAGTAAAATCAAATTCAGCGGCGCCTCTCTTTTTTTATACATCAAAGCGAAAATCAAACCAATCTCCACCGCAAAAAGTATCCAAAAAGTCGCCTGAGACTGCACAAAATAACTCGCCAAAGCAAAAATTCCCACATAGGCTCCCACCGTTGCTGCCAAAAGTGAGGCTGCAAAAAGCTGATAAGTTTGCTTGATAAACGCACTGAGCTGACTTGAGCGAGCGCCTTCCAGCGAACCCAATTTAGAATAATCTCTATCGTAAAGACTCATCATAAACTCCTTCAACAAAATTCATTCTTTTGAAGCGCAAACTCTAGCGCAACCTTGCTTAATGAATAGTAAATTCCTCGTCAGAATCCTGCCGCCCAAAAATTCCCCCCGCACGACCCAACCCAGTGCTCCCCGCCGCCAATCTCTCGACCCGCGCCAGTCCACCGCGCCCCAGCGGCCCGCGCAAAATTTCCCCCGCCCGCCTCAGCGTCCTAGAATTCCAGCCGCCGCGCCGTCTCCGCTTCGCCCCGCCTCAAATTTCCTCGCCCCAGAATTCCCCCCGACACGCGAGAGGGTTTTCGCCACCGCGCCGCAGAAATTCCACCCCTTCCGCGACCCGCGCAAAATTTCCCCCGCCAAATCCCTCCCCCCGGCCTCGCGCCCTCCACCCCCGGCAAAATTCCCCGCCCGCCGGGTTTCACCCCAGCCCGGCCTTGCCAAATCCTCCGCCGCGGCCCAAAAATTCCCCCATTTTGTTTTTTTGGCTAAAATCCTGCT
>NZ_JAUMZG010000057.1 GCF_030528245.1 Campylobacter sp. | reverse complement strand
GGATGTTGAGCACGAACTGCTCGATGCCCTGCAGGGCGTCTTTGGGGTCGTTGCCTGCTACTATGATCGCGCTTTTGATGATGGAGCTTAGCATGGTGTTGATTTTAAGGGGGTCAAATTTTTGATAATAATCAGAATGCAGCTCTAAAAAATACAGCCTTGAGGTTAAGAAGCATTCTTTTTTTACTGCAAATAACATATTGCACTCCCCCTCAACATCATGCAAGGATGAATTTAAAATCAAAAGCCTACCCGCGTCAAATTCGGGCGAAAAGTCAAGATTATGAAAGGCATAATAAAGCGTCTCAAGCTCCTCTTCAAAAATCACAAAAAGCTCATGCGTGGCATTTTGCGCTAGGGCCTTGTATAAAATCCCACTTCCAAAGCCGTAAAAATAAAGCACAGGATAAAAGGGGTAATTTTCATTGTAGCGCGCGATGGTTTCGTTGAGCTCCTTGATGGGATCTTGGTAAAGTAGGCTTTTATCGCGGATGTCTTCGAGGTTAAAGGCTAGAGGGTCGCCACCATAAAGGGGGCAGAAAATTTTAGGCTCTAAATTCTCTAAAGCCTCCTTGAGATAGATATCTCTGATGACGCTTAAATTTTTTTCAAAAAGCTCTTTTTGCTTGGCGTTAAAGTGCATCATTTTCCCTTAAAAATCCCTCCAGCAGGGCGTTTTGCTCCTGCAAAAGCCCAAGCACCGCTACGGCGTATTGTTTTTGATGGCTGATTTTATCCTTCAAATCGGCATTTAAAGCCTCCAGCTTAACCTGCTCCTGGGCATAATGAAAACTAAGCGCCACAAAAAGCTCGGTGTGGCAAGGACCTGCCTTAAAATCAAAATAAATTTTATTAAACAAAGCTAAATATTGCGTTTCTGTGCTTTCATTTTTTAAAATTTCCTCAAAATTCCTCCGCCACTTCTCCCCCTCCTCAAAAAGCCCGCGCAATCCGTGCAAAACACCCTTTAAATCCACCCTCCTAGCCTCTAAATTCAGTCTCTTTTTCTCCTCTCTTTTTTGCAAAAACTCCGCGCAGCACTCGCTAAAGGGCTTTTCTACTGTGCCCTTTATGCGCGCGCCGCCCTCTGTGGCGTTAAAGGTCTGCACGCCTAAAATTTTCGCCCTTTCGATGTCCCTTTCAAGCCCCCAACGAAAAAGTGTCCACACTAAAGAGCTTTCCACCACGCCTGCCCCACCGTAGGCGGGGCTTAAAAATTTCCCCACATCTTGCTTAAAATCCCCCTCATGATCCTTGAGGTAAAAATACTCCCGCGCGTGGCTAAGTCCTGTTTTATCATAGGCCAAATCCTGCCCGATGAAAAAAATCCGCTCAAAACGCAAGGCAGCGGCTAACTCATAGGCCATGTTTGCCACGCTAGCCCCCTCACCCAAATAGCCATAATCATCCAAATTTAAAGCCTTTTCAAAATAAAAAGGACGCAAAACAAGCATAAAATTTTTGCCATTTTTTTCTAAAAATTCCACGCTTTTAGGATGGGTGAGGCTTGAGAGGATGAAGAGGCTCTCCCCGCCCCAATCCTCCCTAAAAAACTCACTCGTCCAATGCACCCGCTCCATTGACAGCACAAAATCAGGATTAATCCCTGCCTCGCGTAAGATTTTATAAGCACTATCTGCGGCGAAAATGACGGCGTTTTCTTGCACCTCTTTTAAAAGAGGGAGTTGCTTGGTGAGGCTAGGGCCTGTGGATACGATGAGGGCGTTTTTGCCCGCGAAGCGATAGGCGCTTAAAAAATCCTTAAAAGCTATGCGACTTAAAAGGGCGGGGAGGTTAGTAAGATTATGCCTGATGGCGATGAGGTTATCCTCAGCATCATTGCCCTTTTGCAAGGCTAAAAAGCTAAATTCCTGCCGCAATCTCGCATCAAGAGCGGCCTTTTCCTCACTCTCTCTAAGGCCCAAAAGTGTGTAAATGAGAGCGGAGTTTTGCACGAATTCTAGGGCAAAAAGCGGGGAGAAATTTTCAAAATCCGCCCACAAAATGAGCCGTTGGTTTTGAAATTCCTCGCTCAAATCAAGCCGTGAAATTTCAGCCACCAAAAGGCTCAAATCGTGCTCAAAAACCACCACTCTATGCCTTTGACACAGGGCTTTTAAAAAAAACGCATCCACAAAGCCGTAAAAATAAAGCACAGGATAAAGGGGGTAATTTTGGCGGATAAAAAGCAATTTTTGCAAAACTTCCTCGCTAGAATTCTCCCCCGCAATCGCGCTTGGCGATGTTTTAGCAAGGGCGGCGGCTAGATCTGGCTGGCTTTGTGCTAGGGCTTTGAGATTATTTTCAAAGGGCATTTTCAAGGCTCGTTTTAAGGGGTATGATCGCTCTTTTTAGCGTTTGCTCCTGAGCGTCCAATAATCCATAGGCCATCTGCATAAATTCCAAATGCTCCTTGATATAAATGGCATTTTTGTTAAACAAATCCTCCTTGCTGGTAGGATTTAGGGTGATGACGCGCGCGATGTTTAAATTCCACATGATAAAACTCGGCTGGATGATTTCGTGAAAGCTCTCATGCATGAACTCAAGCTCCCTAGCCTCCTCCGCCCTCGCCATCAGACCATCAAGCCTTAAAAGCGCGGCATCTAGCTCTAAATTTTCACATTGTAAAAATTCCTCTTGCAAGGTACTGTGAAGCCTTAAAAATTTCTCCTTCCACTGCATGCAAAGACTGCGTGAAAGCTCTATTTTCTCATAAAGCTCTCGCGCTAGCTCCTTTTGTCTTCCCTCCCCCAAGGCAGCAGGGCTTTCAAAATAAGGCTTTTTGTCGTGTAAAAACTCCGCGCAGCACTCCGCAAAGGGCTTTTCTACCGTGCCCTTTATGCGCGCGCCGCCCTCTGTGGCGTTGTAAATTTGATGCGCGCCCCCGTCCATTAAAATGACTTTTTCTAAAAAATCGCGAA
>NZ_JAUMZG010000024.1 GCF_030528245.1 Campylobacter sp. | reverse complement strand
GCAAAAGCGCTATGGCTGAGTTGGGATTGTTCGCCCCTGTGGCTGCAACTGCGGCCAAATCAAGCCTCATCCAAGCTCTCATCCACAGCCCTAGCGCACAAAAGTCCATCCCGTATCGCCCACACGACCAAGCTCTGCCCCATCCTCGCATCCCCGCAGGCGAAAATTTTTTCATGCTTTGTTTTGTAATTTTGCGTTTCGACATTGTTTTTTGCGTCAAAATCCACCCCGAAATTTTTAGCCACCGACTTTTCACTCCCACTAAAGCCTATCGCCAAAAGCACCAGGTCCGCCGCGTAAAATTTCTCACTCCCAGAAACTTCGATATTTTTGCCATCCTCCCGCCTCAAATCACAAGCCAAAACGCCCTCCACTCTGTCCTTGCCGCAAAATTCTTTCGTCATCTTTTGATACTCTCGCACATCTTTGCCATACGCCGCTAGGGCCTCCTCCAAGCCGTAATCGGTCGTGAAAACATCCGCTTTTAGTGGCCAGGGATTGTTTGCGCTCCGCACTTCGCTTTTTTTGGGGCTTCGCTCAAAGCGCGTGATGGACTTAGCCCCTTGCCTTGTCGCCACCGCCACGCAATCAACGCTCGTATCCCCGCTGCCTATCACCAGCACATTTTTGCCCCTCGCGCTGCTAGCCGCCACGCCCGTATTGAGCAGGGCTTTGGTATTTTGCGTCAAAAAATCCAGAGCCAATTCTACCCCCTTCAGGCCCCGCCCCTTCAAATCCAAATCCATCGCCGCACCCGCACCCGTGCAAAGCACTAGGGCATCGTGGTCTTTAAGCAGTGAGGCGACCTTTTTTTTGCTGTCGATATTTTGTTTGACCTTAAATTCAATGCCGCTTTTTTTGAGCAAATCCACCCTGCGCTCCACCACGCTTTTTTCAAGCTTCATATCAGGGATGCCATACATCAAAAGCCCGCCCACGCGGTCGCTTTTTTCATAAACACAAACCTTATAGCCTAGCAAATTCAGGCTATGCGCACAGGCAAGCCCCGCAGGACCGCTGCCGATGATGGCGATTTTTTTGCCGTTGTATTTTGTCGGCTTTTGCGGGAGGATGAGCCCCTCCTTGAAGGCGTTTTCGGCTATGGCTAGCTCGTTGGCCTTGATGCTGACGCTATCGGTATTGATCGCGCACACGCAAGAATCCTCGCACGGCGCAGGGCAAACCCGCCCCGTAAATTCGGGGAAAGGATTGGTCAAATCAAGCCGCGCGAAGGCCTCGTGCCAATTGCCCCTATAAAGCGCATCGTTGAATTCTGGGATGAGATTGTGAAGCGGACAGCCTATATCCCTGCCTCCGCTCACTCTGCCCGTGTGGCAAAAGGCCACCCCGCAATCCATGCAGCGACTGGCTTGAATTTCGCGCTCTTTTTTATCCAGGGGCTGGATGAATTCCTTGAAATTCTTCACTCGCTCGAGGGGGGGTGATTTTTTATCGTTCTTCCTTTTAAAGTCCAAAAATCCTCGTGCATTTGCCATTGTTACTCCTTAAACTGACTGAAATTTGGGCGGTTTTCTTCAAAGTGCTCGAACGCGCCCTTTGCGCTTAAAAATTCTTTAAAATGCTGCTGGGAGCCTGAAGCCTTGCGATATTTTTTAAAATCATCCTTCATCGCTCTAGCCACACTCACAAGCGACGACAGGGCATTGCCTCTTTGGAGCCTTTTATCGCCGACCCTAACGCAAAATGCATGATCATCCGGCAAGCCCTGTAGCCTCGCGCCCTCTCTAATGCTTGAGGCTCTAGAATCTCGCGGCTGGATGCACCTTGAGCTGCTTGGGGTGGCGAAATTTCTTGTGATTGTGGGGGCTGGCTTTTTCCACCACATTTTTGCGTAGGTATTCACATAGCCTGGTGCCGGCCTCACGCTTTGGGGCAGGTCATCGATGGCTTGCTCTAACGAAACCAAATTTGCATGCCCAGCCCGCGGCAAATCCCCACCAAACTCTCGCCTTATCTCCACGATCCTCTGCCGCATTTGAGGCACACCAAGATAAATTTTACAGCCTAGCTTTTTAAAATTTTCGCAAGAAAAAAGCCTTCCTTTTCGCATCGATAAAGGCCCTACCACATTTTCAAAAATAAAGGCTTTTGGCGCGAGAAATTCCACCACGCGCAAGTATTTTTTAAACAAATTCGCCCCTTTATCCATCTGCCTTTTTCTAAGTGTGGAGTGGCTTTGACAAATGAGAGCAAAACATCCACGCCAGCACCCTCCCAGCGCATCCTTACCAAGCGCGCCCGCATCACTGCCCACAAAGCCTCTCAAACGCCGCCAGCTCAGGCTCTTTCTCATCCTTGCAGGCCTCCAAATTTTTGAGCATATTCTCATAGTCTCGCGGCATGATCTTGAAAAAATCCTTCCTGTCAAATTTCGCCAAAATATCCCGCGCCTTGGCCGAATTTGTGTAAGCAATGTGCCGCTTTATCATCATCTTAAGCTCCCTCTCATCCCCAGCACTCAGGTCCCGCACATCCACAAGCTCCACATTGACATTGGCCTCATTATAGCGCCCGAAAATGTAGGCCACGCCCCCGCTCATCCCAGCGGCAAAATTCGCCCCCACATCGCCAAGCACCACGACAAGTCCCCCCGTCATATACTCACAGCCGTGAATTCCCACCCCGAGCACCACGGCCTGCGCGCCAGAATTTCTCACACAAAAACGCTCCCCCGCGATGCCGTCCAAATACACCTCCCCCTCAGTCGCACCATAAAGGCAAGCATTACCCGCGATGATGTTCTCCTCCGCGCTCAAGCCAGCCTCCTCAGGGCTCCTAGCGATGATCCGCCCCCCGCTTAGGCCCTTGCCCAAATAATCATTACTATCCCCGATAATCTCAAGCCTAATCCCCCGCAGCAAAAAGGCGCCAAAACTATTGCCAGCATTGCCTATGGCCTTGATTTGTATGTGATCCTCGCCCAGTGCGTCCTTGCCGTAATTTTTTAGAATTTCACTAGAAAGCATCGTTGCAAAGGTGCGACTTTGATTACCCACCTCGAGGGACAATTTGATTTTTTCCCTTTTCTCCAGTGCGCTCTTGCACAGGGGCAGTAGAATTCTATAATCAATGGTCTTTTCCAGCTTATTTTGCTTCACTTCCTTAAAATGCACCGCCGTTTTGTTGTAGGTCGGCAGGGACTTTAAAATCCTGTCCAAATTCACCTTCGCCGCCTTGCCTGTGCCGCTTTTTTGACGCAGCTTATCCACACGCCCCACCATCTCATCCACCGTTTTAAAGCCAAGCGCGGCCATATATTCACGAAGCTCCTCAGCGATGAAGCGCATGAAATTCATCACCGCCTCCACCTCGCCCCTAAAGCGCCCCCTAAGCTCCAAATCCTGCGTAGCGATGCCAAAAGGACAGGTGTTGAGATGACAAACGCGCATCATCGTGCAGCCCATCACCATCAAAGGCGCACTCGCAAAGCCAAATTCCTCCGCCCCCAAAAGCGCCGCAACGGCTAAATCGCGCCCCGTGAGAAGTTTGCCATCCGTCTCTAGCCTAACCCTCTCCCTCAGGTCGTTTAAAATCAAGGTCTGATGCGTCTCAGAAAGCCCCAGCTCCCACGGAATTCCCGCGTGGGGGATGGAGGTGCGCGGACTGGCCCCAGTGCCACCATCATAGCCTGAAATGAGGATCAGATCCGCCCCGGCCTTCGCCACGCCAGCGGCCACCGTGCCGATGCCATTCTCACTCACGAGCTTGACTGAAATTTTTGCGTCCTTGTTGGCGTTTTTCAAATCATAAATGAGCTGGGCCAGATCTTCGATGGAGTAAATATCATGATGCGGCGGCGGTGAAATGAGGGTAACGCCGGGGGTGGAGTGGCGCGCATGGGCTATCCAAGGATAGACCTTAAAGCCCATGAGCTGCCCGCCCTCGCCCGGCTTCGCGCCTTGGGCGATTTTGATTTGAATTTCCTCGGCGCTGTTCAAATAGGCCAAATCAACCCCAAAACGCCCGCTGGCCACCTGCTTGATTTTGGAATTTTTCAGGGCGTCCCTGTAGCGCTCCTCATCCTCCCCGCCCTCGCCCGAATTGGACCTACCGCCGAGACGATTCATCGCCGCGGCCAAGCACTCGTGCGCCTCCTTTGAGATAGAGCCATAACTCATGGCCCCCGTGCGAAAGCGCTTGATGATGCTTTCTGCACTCTCCACCTCAGAAATGCTTATAGCCTCGCTGAAGTCAAATTCCATCAAGGAGCGCAGGGCGATTTGCTTTTCATCCACGAGGGCGGAATATTTTTTGAAAATTTGATAGTCTTTTTGTCGGCAGGCCTGCTGGAGGTGGAAGATCACAAGGGGGTCGATGAGATGCTCCTCCTTAGCGCTTCGAAAGCCGTGAATCCCACGCGCGTCTAAGGACCTACTGCTATCTTTGAAAGCCCTTTTGTGCAGGATTTTAAGCTCCCTTTCTATGTCCTCAAGCCCTATGCCCCCTATGCGTGAAACGGTAGAGCCAAAATACTCCTCCGTAAGCTCCTCACTCAATCCCAAGCACTCAAAAAGTGCCGAGCCGTTGTAGCTTTGCAGGGTAGAAACGCCCATTTTGGAAGCGATTTTGACGATGCCGCTAGTGCTTGCACGGATGAAATTTGTCACTGCCTTTTGATAATCAAGCTCTAAAATTCCCCTTTTTATCAAGTCGTGAATGCTCTCATAAACCAAGTAGGGGTTGATGACGGTCGCGCCATAACCCAAAAGGCAGGCAAAGTGATGGATTTCTCTCGGCTCAGCGCTTTCGATGACTATGCTAGCGTGGGTGCGTAAATTCTTTTTCACCAAGTAGCTGTGCAGGGCGGAAACGGCTAAAAGTGCGGGGATGTAAAGCCTTTTTTCATCCATGCCCCTATCGCTTAAAATCACCGCACAAACCCCCTCTTTGATCCCGGCCTCCACCCTCTCAAAAAGCGCATTCAAAGCCTCCTTGAGAGAGCTTTTGCCCCCCTCATAAAGCAGGGAAAATTCCCGCACCTTGAAGGATTTTAAATTTTTTAGCTTAAAAAGCTCCTCATTACTGATGATGGGCAGGGAGACCTTGACCCTTTTGGCATTGCTAGCATCGGGCTTTAGCAAATTCCCCTCCCGGCCCAAATAAATGCGCGTGGAGGTTACGATCTCCTCCCGCAGGGCATCCAGAGGGGGGTTGGTCACCTGCGCAAAAAGCTGCTTGAAGTAATTATACAGGGGCTGGTATTCCTTAGAAAGCACGGCCAAGGGCGTATCCGCGCCCATAGCCGCTAGGGCCTCCTTGCCAGAATTTGCCATCATCAAAACGCTATCTTGGAGCTCATCATAGCTCCAGCCAAAAACCTTTTGCAGCCGCAAAACCTCATCCTTAGCGAGGAATTTATGCCTGTAGCCCTTGCTTTCTTGTTTTTCTAGGGCGATTAAATTCTCAAGCCATTTTTGGTAGGGCTTGGCGTTGGCATAATGCGCCTTGATCTCGCTATCGTCTATGATCCTGCCCCTCGCCGTATCCACAAGCAAAAGCTTCCCCGGCTCAAGGCGCTTTTTGGCCTTGATGTTTTTCTCATCGATCCTCAGCGCCCCCGTCTCACTGGAAAGGATGAGAAAGTCATCCTTTGTCAAATAATAGCGACAAGGCCTAAAGCCGTTCCTATCCAAGCTAGCCCCCATCACCACTCCATCGCTAAAAACCATCGCCGCGGGCCCATCCCAGGGCTCCATCAAAAGCGAGTGATACTCGTAAAAAGCGCGCTTTTTCGCCTCCATGTTGTAGTTTTTTCGCCAGGGTTCTGGCACCATCATCATGAAGGCCTCCTCAAGAGTGCGGCCGTTTAGGGCTAGGAATTCCAAGGTGTTATCAAACATGGCCGAATCGCTACTCGGCTTGGCGATGATGGGAAAAAGCTCGTCCAAATTTTCAAAATAATCACTCCGCATCAGACCCTCCCGCGCTAAAACGCTGTGGACATTACCGTGGATGGTGTTGATTTCGCCGTTGTGGACGAGGTAGCGGTTGGGATGGGCTCTCTCCCAGCTGGGGAAGGTATTGGTAGAAAAGCGAGAATGCACGAGGGCGATGGCCGATTTCATATTGACATCCTTAAAGTCCAAATAAAAATCGCTAAGCTGCGTTGAAAGCAGCATGCCCTTGTAAACAATGGTGCGCGAGGAAAAGCTAGAAAAATAAAATTTAGGCACATCAAAGGCTCTCTTTTCAATGTGGCGGCGCGCCGCATAAAGCAGTCTTTCAAATTCCAGTCCGGCGCTCACCTTGCTGGGCCTTTTCACGAAGGCCTGCAAAAAATAGGGCATGGATTTTAGGGCACTTGCGCCAAGATCGCTGGGATTGAAAGGCACGGCACGAAAGCCTAAAAATTCCAAGCCCTTAGCCTCAATGCCCTCTAAAAACAGGCTCTTCCCCCGCTCCTTGGCCGCGCCGTTGGGCGATAAAAACATCTGCGCCACAGCATAATCCCCCCTTGCAGGTAGCTCAAATCCAAGCTCTAGGGTCGCGAAAAAATCGTGAGGGATTTGCAGCAGTATGCCCGCCCCATCGCCAGAATTCTCCTCAGCCCCCGCCCCGCCCCTGTGCTCCAAATGCGTAAGAAGCGTCAGGGCATCGCAAATGACCTTGTAGGAGGCGATGCCGCGCACATTGGCCACCGCCGCGATGCCGCAAGAATCGTGCTCGTTCCTTGGATGATAAAGCCCCATGCCCTGATATTTTTCTAAGATTTCTGCCTTATCCATATTTGCCTCCTTTAAATTTCATTGTAATGATCGGACGCAAAGGCCTATTTACAAGGCCTCTACGCGAAACTCCCCAAAACCTCCCGCAATGTCCGCCCCAGCACATCAACATGCGCCTTAGTGATGATGAGCGGAGGCAGAAAACGCAGCTCATTGTCCCCGCAGCTTAAAAGCAAAAGATGCTTTTTTTGGCATTTTTCGATCACGGCTCTGGCGGGGATTTGGGGGCTCAAGCGCAGCCCCTGCATCAGCGCTAGCCCACTCCTAGCCTCGCAAAATTCAAATTCCCGCACCAAATCATCAAGGCAGCGCTCAAAATACGCCCCCACCTCGCTCACCCTCGCCAAAATGCCCTCCTGCGCGTAAATTTCAAAGACCGCATTCACCGCCGCACAGGCTAGAGGATTGCCCCCGTAGGTGCTGCCATGCTCGCCTGCTAGCAAGGAATTCTCCGCCACCCTATCGCTCACCGCCACCGCTCCCACGGGCACACCGCAGCCCAAGGCCTTGGCCGCAGTTATCACATCGGGCAGGACCTCGCTATGCTCGTAAGCAAAAAATTTACCCGTCCTGCCCATGCCGCATTGAATTTCATCCGCGATGAGCAGGATGTCCCTCTCATCACAAAGCCTGCGCAGGGCCCTGTAAAATTCTGGCTTGGCGGGTTTCACCCCCCCCTCACCTTGGACGCTTTCTAGCACCACGGCGCAAGTTTTTTCACTCACTAATCTCTCCACACTTTCAAAATCATTAAATTTCGCAAATTTAACCCCCGCCATCAGCGGCTTGAAAGGCTTTTGGTAGTTTGCCGTGAGGGAGAGGGCGCCTAGGGTGCGTCCGTGAAAGGAGTGCTCAAATGCGATGAAATGCCCGCCCTTGATGCCCTTGTTGAGGGCGTATTTGCGGGCGATCTTCATCGCAGTTTCGGTGCTTTCAGTGCCTGAATTGGTGAAAAAAATTTTCTTAAGCCCGCAGGCCCTGGCTAAATTTGAAGCGGCCCTTTCGCTTTGCTCATTGGCGTAAAGATTGCTTGTGTGGAGGATTTTATCCACCTGGGCCTTGAGGGCGGCGTTGAATTGAGGATGATTATAGCCCAAAGCGCACACAGCGATGCCGCTTGAAAAGTCCAGATACTCCTCCCCCGCCGTATCGTAAAGATACACGCCCTCGCCCCTTTGGAGCGTGATGGGGTATTTTTTGTAAAGGGGCAGGAGCTTACTCATCGCGCACCACCAAGGTCCCAATGCCCTCATCGGTGAAAAATTCAAGCAGCAGGGCATGCTCCACGCGCCCGTCCAAAATATGCACCCTTTTGACGCCGCTTTCGCAGGCATCGATGCAGGATTTTAGCTTGATCAGCATGCCGCCCTGAAGGGAGGGGAGTAGGGCTTTTGCCTCGCTGGTTGTGATCCTTGAAATGAGGGAATTTTCATCCTCAAAGTCCGCATAAAGTCCCGCAATATCGCTCAAAAACACAAGCTTCTCGGCTTTGAGATCCTTGGCCAGAGCGCAGGCGACATCATCGGCGTTGATGTTGTAGGTGTTTAAATTCTCATCCATGCCAAGGGGCGCGATGATGGGCAGGTAATCTCGCTCCAAGAGGGCGTGCAAAAGCGCCGTATCCACCCCAGAAATCGTCCCCACAAAGCCCAAATTTGCGTCCTTTTTCGTGCAGTGCAAAAGGCCGCCATCCTTCCCGCAAAGCCCCACCGCCCTCACGCCTAGGCTCTGCAAATGCTGCACCAGGCCCTTGTTGATTTGATAAAGCACCATTTCAGCGAGCTTTGTCGTCTCTGTATCACTCACGCGTAGGCCCTGTTTAAATGCACTTTTTATGCCGAGTTTTTCGCAAAAATTTGAGATGTCCTTGCCGCCGCCGTGGATGATGATGGGCTTGAGACCGACGAGCTTCAAAAGGGCGATATCCTCCATAACGCAGTGCTTGAGGGCTTCATTTTCCATCGCCGAGCCGCCGTATTTGATGCAGATGATTTTGGAGCTGAATTTCCTGATGTAGGGCAGGGCCTCGATGAGAATTTGAGCCTTTTTGAGCGTTTCTTGCATCCTTTTCCTTAAGCGTTAAAATGGGTTTGATTGTCCGCGTTGAGGGACCAGTCGTAATAATTGGCATCCTCGCGCAGGGTAAAGCCGTAGCGCCGCCAAAATTCATTGCCCAAATCATTGCTTTTAAAGGCGATGAGGGCGATTTTGTTGATTTTTTCTGCTCTGAGGGCGGCGAGGCAAAATGCGGTCATCTCGTGCGCTATCCCCCTTTTTCGGTAGTCCCTATGCACGCAGACATGGTAAAAGCCGCCCGTGCGTCCATCGTGTCCGCAAAGGATGCTGCCTACGATTTTGCCCTCAAATTCGGCGACCGCGCTGAGCTTAGGATTCCTCTCCAAAAAGCGCTCGATATTTTCCCTGCTATCATCAATGCTACGCATCCCAAAGCCGCTAATAGCGCACCAAAGCTCATAAACCGCATCATAATCACTCTTGCGCATCGCCCTCACTCGCATCCTCACCCCTCACAATGCCGCGAAAAATTCAAGCCCCGCGCACTCATCAAGGCCGAACATCAAATTCATATTCTGCACGGCCTGCCCCGCCGCGCCCTTGATGAGATTATCCAAGGCTCCAAGCACGATGACCCTCCCCGTGCGCGCATCAAGGCTCAAATTAATATCCATAAAATTGCTCCCCCGCACCCAGCGCGTCTGGGGGAGGGTTTTCTCGGCTAAAATTCTAACGAAGGGCTTGTTGGCGTAGTGGTCCCGATAAAGCGCGCGCAAATCCTTCTCGCTGCTTTTGCCCCTTAAATTCGCATAGCTTGTCGTCAAAATGCCCCTTTGCATCGGCACAAGATGGGGGCTAAACTGCACGGCAAGATCCCGCCCTGCCGCCCTGCCAAGCTGCTCCTCAAGCTCGGGCAGATGGCGGTGTGAGGTGAGGGCGTAGGCCCTTAAATTTTCATTGACCTCGCAAAAAAGGTGCTCAAGCCTAGCCGCACGTCCTGCCCCGCTCACGCCGCTTTTGGCGTCGATGATGATGGAATTTTCATCCACAAGCCCCTCCTTGATGAGGGGGTGAAGGCTCAAAATCGAGCAGGTGGTATAACAGCCTGGATTTGCAACCAAGCGCGCCGCTCTGATCTCCGGCTCATAAAGCTCACAAAGCCCATAAACAGAGTTTTGGACGAGTTTGGCATTGGGGTGAGTGAAGCCATAATAAAGCTCGTAATTTTGCAAATTTTTAAGACGGAAGGCCGCGCTTAGGTCGATGATCTTCATTCTTTTTAGCAAATTTTCATTGAAAAAGGACGCGCTCAATTCATGGGGCGTGGCCGCAAAAAGCACATCAAGCTCCACCGCGCTCAAATCCTCATCGCCAAAGCACAAATCAAGCCCCAGCTGGGGGTGGAGCTCTTGGTAATTTTGCGCGAGGTGATTTTTAGAGCCTATATAGACAATCTGGGCTCTTGGATGGTGAAGCAAAAGGCGCACAAGCTCGCTACCGACATAGCCACTGGCGCCTAAAATTCCAACTTTTATTTTCATCTTTGTCCTTTTGGACTTATTGTAGCAAACTACAAATTAACAAAATCCAAACTGATCTTTTCGCCGACAGGATGGCTGGAGGGGGTGTAAATGTGAAAAATCACCGACCGATATTCCAAGCGAAGCTTGTAAAAAGCGCCCAGGAATTCCTTAGCCACGACCCTAGCCTCAAAGGCGCTGCCCACCTGCAACTGCGTGTATGCGAAGATGTAATTTTGCGCGGCAATCCAAGCAAAAAAGGCATCGCTCAAATCAAGCTCTTGATCGATGATGTTTAGATCAGGGATGAGGCGGGCGGCGTTTTTGTCGCCTAGATGCAGGTATAAATTTTCAGGACTTGCAAGGGCTAAAATTTTTCCCCTGTCCAAAAGAGCGATCTTATCGGCTATGGAGTAGGCATCGTTGATATCGTGAGTGACCAAAATGGCTGCGATGTTTTGAGCCTTGATGAGATCCTTAAGCTCGGCCCTCAAAACGCCCTTTAAATTTTGATCCAAGTTAGAAAAAGGCTCGTCCAAAAGCAAGAGCTCACATCCCCTAGCCATAGCCCGCGCGAAGGCCACCCTCTGCGCCTGTCCTCCTGAAATTTGATCGATTTTTTTGAGGCTTATGTTTTGGATGGCAAAGCGCTCTAAAAGATGACGGAGGCGCGCTTGCCTTTCTTTTTTGGGGCAGTCGTGCAGGGCGAAGAGTATGTTTTGCTCGACATTGAGGTGGGGGAAGAGGGCATAATTTTGAAACATCATCGATACAGTGCCCCTGCATTCAAAAATTTCGCAGGATGAGGGCCTTTCAAGCCCGGCGATGATCCTCAAAAAGGTGCTTTTCCCGCTGCCACTTGGCCCTAAAACGGCTAGAATTTCGCCCCTTTCAAGCTCCAAGTCAAGTCCGCGCAGGATGGGGGCGTGGTGGAAGCTTTTGTTTAAATTTCTAATGCGCAGCATCGCCCCTCCTCATCACAAGCATGAGGGACAAAAGCGACAAAACCACAATCAAAAGTGAGGGCAGGGCCGCATCATAAATCCTCTCATCATTAGCATACCAAAAGGCCTTCACGCTCAAGGTTTCAAAGCCAAAGGGGGATAAAATCCTACTCAGTGGAAGCTCCTTGATGCAATCGATAAAAACCACGATGAAGGCTAGGATGAAATAGTGCTTTAAAAGAGGAAAATGTAGCTTGAAAAATAAAACAAAATAGCTAGGCCTCAGGTGCAAGCTCATCGTATCAAGCTGGTGGTGGATCTTACTGTAAGCGCTCTCAAAGCTATAAATCGCTGTGGCCAAAAAGCGCACAATGTAGGCAAAAATCAATACCAAAAAACTCTCCCACAAAAATCTAGCATCGATAAAACGACCCAAAAAAATGGAGGCTATCATCACGCTGATGCCGATGGCCGCGCCGGGTATGGCATAGCCTAGGGAGCTTAATTTTAGGATCCACAAAGAAAAATTTTTGCTCGAAATTCTGGCTACGAAATTTAAAAAACAAGCGATGATGACGATCATAAAAGCGCTCGATGAGGCTAAAATGAGGCTTTTTGCGGCAAGGATGTAAAAATCGCTTTGCCATAATTTTTCATCCCTCAGTCCCCAATACAAAAGCCAAAAAAATGGCAAAATAAAGCCCAAAAAGCTCACGCCAAAGCAATAAAAGCTCGCAAAAATTTTAGCCCAAGGACTTAGAGGTCTCTTGGCTAGGATTGTTTTTAGATCTTGATTGAAGCTTGATTTTTGCCGCCTTTTATAAAGCTGCTCGGCCAACATCAAAATGAAAACAAAGCCCATCAAAAAGGCACAAAGCACGCTTGAGCTGTAGGGGTCGTTCAAATCATACCAGAGCTTGAAAATTCCCGCTGAGAAGGTGTCTGCGCCCAAATAGGCACTGGCTCCGTAGTCGCTTAGGGTTTCCATTAGGACAAGCATCGCGGAGGCTAAAATGGCGGGCTTTGCGATGATGAAGGCGAAGCGGCAAAAAAATTTCCACTCGCTGTATCGGGCGATTTTTGCGAGCTCAAAAACCTCCCTGGCCTCCGTTTGAAAAGCGGTCTTAGCGAACAAATACACATAGGGGTAGAGGGATAGGGAGAGCACGAAAATCACTCCGTAGGCGTTGAAAAAATTGATTTTAAAGCCAAAACATTCGTGGAAAAACCCGTCAAATTCCATAATCCCAACATAAACGAAGGCTAAAATATAGGCAGGGATGGCGAGGGGCAGGATGAGAATTTTCTCCAAAATGGGGCCCTGATACAGGTGAAAATTCGCCATCAAATAAGCGGTGCTAACCCCCAAAAACACGCTCATAAACACGACAAAAAAGCTTACGATGAAAGTGTCTTTCAAAAATTTGAGCAATAAAAAGTCAAAAAAGTGATTGAGATTTTCTTTTATCGTTGATAGGGTGGCAAAATCTTGCTGCAAGAAATTCTGCCCCAAAACATAAAAAAGCTCGATAAAAATCGCAAATACAGGCAGGGTAAGGGCAAGAACGACGCCCATCGCTCCCGCCCTTAAAAACTTAGCCATTATCTGAAGCCAAGCTCGTCGTAAATTTTCACGGCGGTTTTGACATTTTCAGCGATCTTGCTCACGCTGATGCTGTCCTCTTTGAATACGCCAAAGTCCTTCACGGTCTGAGAAACCTCAACATCGCTTCGGACGGGGAATTCGTAATTGGAATCTGAGAGCATTTTTTGCACCTCTGGGGTGAGCATGAATTCCATGAATTTTCTAGCTTCGGCTTGATTTTTGCTGGCCTTAGTCATGGCTATGCCGCTCACATTTATGTGCGCCCCTCGGCCGTCTTGATTAGGAAAAATGATCCCCAAAGCCTCGCCCACCTCGACATCTTTTGGATTTTTAGAATTCTTTAAAAGCCCTATGTAGTAGGTGTTCATCACGGCAAATTCCGCCTCGCCTGCGACCACTTGCCTCGCCTGATCCCTATCGCCGCCTTTTGGATTTGTGGCCAAATTATCAAGCAAGCCCTTAGCCCATTTTCTAGCTTCTGCCTCGCCGTCATTGGCTATGATGGAGGCTAGCAGGGTCTTGCTGTAGGGTGCGGTGGCGCTTCGCATGACGATTTTGCCCTTGAATTCTGGTTTTGCCAAATCCTCGTAATTTTTCAATCCGCTGATATCGGTTTTTGCGTTTTTATTGTAGGCGATGATCCTTGCGCGCTTTGTGATGGCGAACCATTGATTGTCCGCATCTCTTAGGTGCGCGGGCACATTTTGCTCTAAAAAATCAGACCTCACGGGGCTTAAGATGCCAGAATTCTTAGCCTCGGTGAGATTGGACACATCGGCTGTGATGAAAAGATCGGCCGGAGAATTGTCCCCCTCAAGCTGCAGTCTCTTGATGAGCTCTGAGGCTTTGGCTTGGGTGTGGTTGACCTTGATGCCCGTTTGTTGCTCAAATTTTTTGATGATCTCAAAATCCGCATCGTAATGTCTAGCCGAGTATATGTTAAGCTCTGCGGCAAAAAGCACAGAAAAACCAAGGGTCAAAAGAAAAAAAAATTTTTTCATGAATCCATCCTTTAAATAATTTTGATAGACAATATTAATATATACCAACAAATTAAAAGTTAATATTCAAATTTTTTTACGATGTAAAGCTGTTCTTTAATATGTATGGGACGATTTTTAAGATTGCGACTAGCTCTAAAAGCATTGTAATTTTGCTCTAAAATAAAGCATTTTCCAAGCTTTTTAAGCCTTTTTGTGAAATTTTCTTTTTTGACAAAGCCCTCGCAATTGTAAGAAAGTAAAAGAATTTTCGCACGCGTTTTAGCCATAAGCTCAAAAAGTGCGTCCTCTGCTTCTTTTGCCTTATTATACACGCTTCTATTCCACTGCTTTGGTATGCCACTTACCTTAGAAATTTCAGTAGGCTTTTCATAAGTAGCCAAGAGATTTAGCATAAAATAGTTTGAGCCGTAAGGGTGCTGATTATAAGGCGGGTCAAAATAAGCTAAATCAAGCCTTTCAAGCTCTTCGCTTAAAAGATTTGCGTCCTTTTGCAAAACTTCAAATTCGCAATGAAAATTTGAAAAAATAGGCATTTTAAGGCTCATCTTTCCCTTAATGCGAGAGAGGGCATTTTCTCCCACTCCGCCAAATTTTCCCACACCATTTTTATCCTTATAAAAACCCTTAAAAACACCACTTGTATTAGAATGCACACTCGCTTCATAAAGCAAGGGTGCTAAGAAAAACGGACGCAAATTTATGGGAATTTGCTTTTCTATCGCCACTCTTAAGCTGTCTAAATAAAGTGCGTTTTCTTTAGTGTAAAAAACGCGCTCATTTTTTTGGATATTTGCCTCATCTTTGGGAGCGTAAAGCTCAGTGATGAAGCCATTTTTTAAGGGCGCGTTTAAAAGCTTTTGGTGTAAAAGGGCTAAATTTTCAAGTTCATCTTTGCTTAAATTTGCTAGGTAGCAAGAATTGATAATCTTGCTATAAAGCTCCAAATCATTTGCAATGATAAAATCACTATGCGCCTTAGCAAAGCGGCTTACTATACCTGAACCGCTAAAC
This sequence comes from Campylobacter sp., assembly GCF_030528245.1. Lineage (GTDB taxonomy): Bacteria > Campylobacterota > Campylobacteria > Campylobacterales > Campylobacteraceae > Campylobacter_D. The sequence continues at coordinate 7,268 of NZ_JAUMZG010000024.1, read as the reverse complement.
ATATCTAAAAAGCTGAGTTTTTCTTTTTTAAGCTCTTTTTTTGCATAGTCAAAGCCCTGCTTTAAAAAGCCTAGCAAGGCTCTTTTATTACCCAAATAAGTGATGATTTGCTCTTTTAAAAAAGCGGGATTTTCTTGCATTGTTTTGCCCCTAAAAAATATAGTATCTCAAAGCCGTTTCGGCTATCTCTTTGCAAATGTGAAACATCTCCTCTGCTTCCCACTTTTCCTCTCTAAAATACATAACTCACGGGAGAAAAATAATTTACTCATTATTGTTCATTTAAAGATGTCAAATTTATTAAACATAATTTCACAGAATATTTTAATGATTTTAATTTTAAACAACATCTTAGTCTTAGCATAAGTCTTTGCGAAAATTTTTAGTAAAAAGTACAAATATAGTTTCAAATGCAATGAGTTGATGGTAACTGCTCCAACCCAAACCCAATCAATCTCATTAAGTTTTTGTTTGTTTTTTAAATGGTAAAATTTTTGCAATCTCAGGCCTCGCCTAAGATAATCCAAATTGAGAAAGGTTCACAATGGGGACAAGAAAAGAGCACGATTTTATCGGTGAGCTAGAAATTTCCGATGATGTGTATTATGGAGTGCAGACCTTCAGAGCTCTTGAAAATTTCCATATGAGTGGAAGAAGCTTAAAGAACTATCCTTTCTTCATTAAGGCTTTTGCGCAAGTTAAAAAAGCTGCAGCTTTAGCAAATAAAGAAGTGGGCGTTTTAGACACCGATAAGGCAGACGCTCTTGCAAAAGCTTGCGATCGGATTATTGCAGGTGAGTTTTTAGACCAGTTTGTTGTCGATATGATCCAGGGCGGAGCCGGAACGAGTACCAATATGAATGTTAACGAAGTTTTAACAAACATCGCTTTAGAAAGCATGGGGCATAAAAAGGGTGAGTACCAATACCTCCATCCCAACGACCACACGAATTTAGGGCAGTCGACCAACGATACCTATCCTAGCTCCATTAAGGTAGCCACACATGCGAAGCTTGGGGATTTGCTGGGGGCCATGGAGGAGCTTAAAAATGACCTTGAAGCTAAGGCTGAAGAGTATAAAGATATGATTAAGATGGGCAGGACTGAACTTGAAGATGCTGTTCCTACGACTTTAGGAAATACTTTCAACGCTTTTGCAAGTTATATTAAAAGTGATATAGCAAAACTGACAAAAGCAAGAGAGGCTATGACTGTGCTAAATTTAGGTGCAACGGCCATAGGCACGGGGATCAACTGCCACCCCGATTACAAAAACATCGTAGAAAAAAATCTCCAGTCCATCACGGGCGTGAATTTTACCCCTGCGCAGAATTTGATCGCGGCAACTCAAGACACAGCGGACTTTGTTTATGTGAGTGGATGCTTGAAAACCGCGGCGGTAAGGCTTTCTAAAATCGCAAACGATCTGAGACTAATGAATTCTGGTCCCAGATGTGGACTGGGGGAAATCACCCTCCCCGCGATGCAGCCCGGAAGCTCCATCATGCCCGGCAAGGTCAATCCCGTCATCTGCGAAGTAGTCGGCGAAGCGTGCTATGAGGTCATGGGCAACGATCTAACCATCATGCTTTGCTCTGAGAGGGGTGAATTTGAACTAAACGCCTTTGAGCCCGGCATTGCTTATGCTTTGTTTAACTCACTCATCCTACTTGAAAATGCCGTGAAAACTCTAACCCATAAAGCCATAAAGGGTTTGAGGGCCAATCCTGAAGCCTGCAAAAAACTCGTGCTAAATTCCATCGGTATCGTTACAGCCTTTAATCCTGTCCTAGGCTATGAAAAGTCCGCTAGCATCGCCAAAGAAGCCCTGCAAACGGGCAAGGCAGTGGGAGATATTTGTTTGGAGAGGGGCTATCTTTCTAAGGAAGAAATCGATAGGGTTTTGGCGCCTGAAAATATGCTAAACCCTCAAATGAAAGAAAAGCGCAAAGCTTAATCAAGCTAGAATTTAAGGACAACTATGGATATTATGCTTATTTTACAGCTGATCGTCCTGTTTGGGGCGATTTTTATCGGGATCAGACTGGGCGGCATAGCTATTGGCTATGCGGGTGGTCTTGGGGTCGTGATTTTATCGCTTGTTTTAGGGATGAAGCCTGGAAATATTCCTTGGGACGTCATTTTAATCATTGCCGCGGCTATTGCGGCGATTTCAGCGATGCAACAGGCGGGTGGTTTGGATTATATGGTGCGGGTGGTTGAAAAATTTTTAAGGGCAAACCCTAAATTCATCAACTACCTAGCCCCCGCTTGTGGGTGGTTGCTCACTATTTTAGCTGGAACGGGAAATGCGGTCTTTTCTCTAATGCCCGTTGTTGTTGATGTGGCAAAATCGCAAAATATCAAGCCCTCAGTGCCCCTATCTTTAATGGTTGTTTCTTCACAAATTGGCATCACTGCCTCCCCTGTGAGCGCGGCTGTGGTTTATATGAGTGGTGTTTTGGAGGGCTTTGGGTGGAATTATCCTACCTTAATAGGAATTTGGATGGCTACAACCTTCATCGCTTGTATGGCAACCGCTTTCATTGTGAGCCTCATTACTCCGCTTGATTTGAGTAAAGATGTGGTGTATCAGGAGCGTTTAAAGGCTGGACTTGTTAAAGATGCGGGCGAGGTTTTACATGGCACAGATAAGCCGGGTGCGAAGCTTTCTGTGGGAATTTTCTTAATCACCGTTTTGACTGTGGTTTTATACGCGACAGCTATCTCTAAAAATATCGCTTGGATTGACCCTGTGATTATGGAAAGAGATGCGGCGATTATGAGTTTTTTACTTGCGGCGGCGACTTTGATCACTTGGCTTTGCAAGGTTGAGCCGGGAAAAATTTTAGAAACCGGTGTATTTAAAAGCGGTATGACGGCTTGCGTGTGTGTATTTGGTGTGGCTTGGCTTGGAAATACCTTCGTGGCTGGGCATGAGCAAGCGATCAAGGATGTCGCTGGCGAGTGGGTTAAGCAAAGCCCAGCCCTGTTAGCGGTGGCGTTTTTCTTTGCGAGCATGCTGCTTTACTCTCAGGCGGCGAAGGCAATCACTCCCGTTATCATCACGGCTTTGGGGATTACAGCGACTAATCCGGGCAATTCTTACATGCTTGTGGCGTGCTTTGCGGCGGTTTCGGCGCTTTTTGTGCTTCCCACCTACCCTACCTTGCTGGGTGCTGTGCAGATGGACGATACGGGCACGACAAGGATCGGTAAATTTATTTTCAACCACGCCTTCTTTTTGCCGGGCGTCTTGGCTATTGCTGTGGCTTTAGGCTTTTTTGTAACCTCGTTTCTTTAAAGCCAATTTCCCCCCACTCGGGGGCATTCGGCTTGAATTTAGGGATTTTGTATGTGGTTTAAGTGCGTCTTTTTTGCTTTGGGAATTTTATTTTTCAGCGCTTGTTCAAAGGGCGCTAAAAGTAATGTGAATTTTGAAAATGCCCTGACGAGCGGATATTGTGGCGAGGACTTTTTCGCTGCAAATTTGCAAAAGATGGAAAAAAATGACGATGTGATTTATACGGGCCTCAATGCAGGCCTGATCGCTAGAAATTGCGGTGATTTTAATAAAAGTAATGTCTTTTTTGATAAGGCTGAAGAGTCTTATAAATATGATGTGGATTTACAAGGCCTTGGGAAAAAGGCGGCTGAATTTGCCGTGAGCGCCTTGGTCAATGATACCCTGTTTGATTATGAGGGTTCTTTGTATGAAAGAATTATGGTTAATGTTTATAAGGGTTTGAATTTTATGAGTCTGAATGATTATGCAAATGCTAGGGTGGAATTCAACCGAGCCCTGATGCGCCAAGATAAGGCCGGGGAGTATTTTGCTAAGGAGATTGAAAAAAATAGAGAAGAGCTTAAAAAAGCCAAAGAAGATCCAAATTATAAACAAAATATGAACGATAATGCCAAGATCATCAGCGAAGAATATGAGCCCTTGTTTGAGACCTTTAAGGCGCGTGAGAATTTTACCAATCCTTACGCGAGCTACCTTGCCTCGGTGTTTTTCTTTATGGATGGTGATTATAAAAGGGCTGATGAGCTGTTGAGAGAAATAGCCCTCGCCAATCCTCAAAATGAGGCGATTCAAAAACAAGCCCGTCTTTTTAAAAGTGCCTCGCGTAAAATTTCTAAGGACGAAAAAAAATATATTTTTGTGGTTTATGAAAATGGCTTGGGTGCGATGAAGGATGAATGGAGCGTATTTTTGCCCTTTTTCGTGGATGGGAAAGTCGTCGCCCTGGGTGTGGCCCTGCAAACCTTAAAAAAAGGGGAGGCTTCTTATGAATTCATAGAGGCAAACGGGGTGAAAAGCTTACAAATCGTGGATTTGGATACCATTGTCGCGACCGAATTTAAAATCAATATGCCCGCTATGATCGGCAGGGCCCTAGCGCAAATTATCATCAAAACGACCCTAAATTTAGCTGTGGCGCGTAATGATTCCTCCGGCTTTTTGCATTTGGTGGGCCTGATGCTTACGGCCGCGTCAAATACTGCTGATGTGAGGAGCTGGAGGGGATTGCCGCAGAGCATTTCGGTGGCCGTGCTGGAGAATAAGGGCGCACTGAGCGTGAAAAATCCGCAAGGCGTGGAACTTTTTAGCTCCAAGCTGGACGCGGATAAAAATATTTTGGTCTGGGTGCGTTCCCTTTCGCCCGCCTTGCCTGTGGGCGTTCAAATCATGAAAAGATAGGATTTTGCGGTGAAAAAGGTGTTTTTATTTTTGATGGTGTTTTTTTGCGCTTGCACTCCTCAACAAAACAACTCGGGCCCAAGGGGTGAAATTGCCACTTCTAAGTCTGCTAAAAATCTCATCAAGCAAATGAAGAGTCGCGTTAATGATAATGGCTTTTTAGAGCTTGAGCTGACCTTGAGGAGCGCCTTGGCTAAGGATGTGTTTTATAAGGTGGATTGGCTGGATAAGGACGGCTTTGTCCTGCAAAATCCCATCAAGGAGGACTATCAGCCCTTGCGGCTTCCACCCCAGCAGGAGGTGATTTTGAAAAAACTTGCCTTCGATAAAAGGGCGGTGGATTTTAAGATAGATATCAGGATGAGACCTTAATGAAAGGAGAGTGATGAGGGGGAAAATTTTAGCGGCGATTGCGATCGGTGGGCTTGTTTTTAGTGCTTGCTCCAAGCCCATCTACACGGATGGTAAGGCTTCTGGGGTCAAAAAAGGCGATGCGCTGACCTTGGGGCTGGATAGGGAGGACTTTGAAAATGCGGCCGAAGCGATGATTAATGATATGCTTAGCGATCCGGCTTTTGCGGGTATCGGGGTGGAAAATAAAAAGGTGGTTGCGATGGGCAGGGTTGTCAATGACACGGCGCAAAGGATCGACACGGAAAAGCTCACCGCAAAAATCACCGTGGCGCTGAGAAAATCGGGAAAATTCGTGCTGACTTCGGCGGTGGCGGCGGGTGGAGCGCTGGATGGTATGAGTGAGGATGTGAGGAAACTGAGGGACAATGAGGAATTTGACCAAAAAACCATTGCCAAAAAAGGCACTCTGCTCTCGCCCGATTTTTCTTTGTCGGGTAAAATTCGGCAAGATACTGCAAGGCTTGAGAATGGCAAAACCCAGGTGGAGTATTTTTTTCTACTGAGGATGACGGATTTGGCTTCGGGAGTTGTCTGCTGGGAGTATGAAAAAACCATCAACAAGACGGGCTCTAGCAAGAGCGTGAGCTGGTAAAATTTGCGGGGGAAATTGGTCCCTGTGGGGCGTGGAAATGGTGGGGGTTTTAATGAAAATTTAAAGCTAATTTTCATAAAATCAGCCCTTTTTAACTACCAAAGCTTTTAAATCCGAATTTTCGGTGCTTTGTAGGACTACCCCAAAAGGAAGAGCAATGTATGCCATCATTAAACACGGCGGGAAGCAGTATAAGGTAAGCGTTGGCGATGAACTGAAGCTTGATAGCTTTGAGGCTGAGAAAAAGGCTATCGTTGAGCTGAGCGAGGTGCTTGCGGTCAATGATAAGGAATTAAAGGTAGGTGCGCCCTTTGTAGCGGGTGCGAAGGTCATCTTGGAAGTCATTAATCACGGAAAAGACAAAAAGATCATCATTTACAAGAAAAGGCGCAGGAAGGATTCCAAGCTGAAGCGAGGCTTTAGGAGACAATTTACGCGCGTCGTCGTCAAAGAAATCAAAATTTGAGGAGTAAAGAATGGCACACAAGAAAGGTCAGGGCTCAACGCAAAATAATCGCGACTCCATAGGTCGCCGTTTGGGTGTGAAAAAATTTGGCGGAGAATTTGTGCGGGCGGGCAATATCATCATCCGCCAAAGGGGCACGGCTACCCACGCTGGAAATAATGTAGGCATGGGCAGGGATCATACGCTTTTTGCTCTCATTGACGGCTTTGTCAAATTTGAGAGAAAAGACAAAAATAGAAAAAAGGTTTCTGTTTATCCTGCGTGAATTTGGGGAGCCGTTGCCCTCTTGGGTTTTGAAATTACCTTTCAAACCCGTAAATTTTAAAAGGAAAATTCGTGCAAAATAAGAGTGTGGCTATCTTCATAGACGCGGAAAACATTGCTGCGAAATTTGCTAAGGATATTTTTAATTTTGCCTCCCATCACGGTGAGATCATTGTGAAGAGGATTTACGCGGACTGGACCAGTAGCATTGTGAAGGGCTGGAGGGAAAAAATCGCCCAGCACTCCATCACCGCCATACAAAATTTTAAGCTCAACAACAATAAAAATTCAAGCGACATGCACTTGATGGCGGATGCGATGAGTATATTTTATGAAAAGGACATTGATATTTTCATCATCGTTTCAAGCGATAGCGACTACACGCCTTTGGTTCAAAAACTGCGAGAAAATAAAAAACAAGTCGTTGGCATGGGGGAGAATAAAACCAACAAATTTTATGTCAATGTTTTCAGCGACTTTCATTATCTGGGCGGGAGCAAAGAAGAAAACGAAAAGGACGATGAATTCACCCAAGAGCTTTTCAAAATCATCAATGAGCTCATTGAGAAAAAAAATCGCGCCCTTTACAGCCAAATTCAGCAAAAATTAAAAGAAAAATATCCCGATTTTAACGCAAAAAATTACGATGATTGCAAGGGTCGCAGCGCCTTTAAAAAATTCATCAACAAATTCACTCGTGGCAAATATCAAGAAAAACACGATGGCTACACTTTTTATCTCATCAAAAGCTAAATAGGGCCTGAGAGGATGTTTGTCGATAGCGTGCAAATTCTCCTATCCTCAGGTGATGGGGGCAGGGGGGTGGT
>NZ_JAUMZG010000056.1 GCF_030528245.1 Campylobacter sp. | reverse complement strand
ACACCAAAGGTGGGGGTGCAGCAGTATGGGGTAGAGATGGCGGGAGGGTTTGTTGTGCGCGGCGATTGCAAGCGTGGAGAAGTAGGGATTTTTGCGAAATTCCTCATCGTAAAAGGCGGCGATTTGCTCCCTTTTTTCTAAATTGGCATCCAGTTTGGCGAGTTGATTGAGCCCCAAAGCGCAGGCCACATCGCTGAGGCGGTAATTAAAGCCCAGCTCAAAGCTATCGCTATCCCAAAGCCTTTTTTTCACGATGGCGTGGGAGCGGAGGCTTTTGATGTGGGCGATGAGGCCCTCATCATCACTCACCACAGCCCCGCCCTCAAAGGTCGTGATGGGCTTGACAGGGTGGAAGGAAAAAACGCTCAAAGTGGCTCTTTTGCCGACTTTTTCGCCCTTAAATTCCGCCCCCAAGGCGTGGGAGGCGTCATCAAGCAGGGGGAGCTTGAATTCCGCGCAAAGCTTGGAGATTTCATCGATTTCCACGCTTTGCCCCGCGTAGTCAACCACCGCCACAGCGCCCACATCTTCGCTTTTTGTCTCAAGCCTCGCCCTGAGCTTGGCCGGGCTGATGTTGCCATCCTTTCCCACATCGATGAATTCCACCCCAGCCCCGGCCATCACGGCGGCGTTTGCGGTGGCGATGAAGCTCAGGGGCGTGGTGAGGACGCGCTTGCCCCTGACATTGAGGGCGAGGTAGGCTAGGTGCAGGGCGGAGGTGGCGGAATTGACCACGCAGGCGGCCCTCACGCCCACATAGGCGCACAGGGCTTCTTCGAAGGCCTCCACTTTGGCCCCGCCAGTGAGAAAGGGGCTTTTGAGAGCCTCCATAACCGCATCAAGGTCGCTTTGGTCGATGTTTTGGTGGGAGTAGCTCAGCACGGAAGCTCCTCGGTGTGGTGGATGATTTCTAAAATTTCTTGCTCGCTGACCCAGGTGGGATTATTGTCCGAGCTGTAAGAAAAGCCGTCCCTCACGCGCACGCCTCGCTCGCCGAGGGCGTTGATGCTAAAGTCGATGTGAATGTCGGTGAATTTGATGCTGGGACTGATGACAAAATAGTCCTCAAATTCATAGGTGAGATGGCTATCATCGCTGGAAATCATGATCTCGTGCAGTTTCTCCCCCGCGCGGATGCCAATGATCGTTTTGTCCAAGTGCGGCGCAAGGGCGTGGGCTAGGTCGGTGATCTTCATCGATGGGATTTTGGGGATGAAAATTTCCCCGCCGTGCATGCGCTCAAAATTGCTAAAAACAAAACGAATGCCCTTTTCAAGGCTTATCCAAAAGCGCGTCATGCGCTCATCCGTGATGGGCAGCCTGCTAGCCCCCTCGGCGATGAGCCTTTTAAAAAGCGGCACGACTGAGCCGCGCGAGCCCACGACATTGCCATAGCGCGTCACGCTAAAGCGGGTGTGGCCAGTGCCGGCCATGTTGTTGGCCGCGATGAAGAGCTTATCGCTTGCTAGCTTGGTCGCGCCGTATAAATTCACGGGATTGCAGGCCTTATCGGTGCTGAGGGCGATGCACTTTTTCACGCCATTTTCAAGGCAGACATCGATGACATTTTGGGCGCCGTGGATGTTGGTTTTGACGCATTCCATGGGGTTATACTCAGCGATGGGCACCTGCTTCATCGCCGCGGCGTGAATGATGAAGTCCACATCAGAGGTGGCCTTTTTGAGCCTGTCCTTATCGCGCACATCGCCGATGAAATAGCGCATGCATGGGGCATTAAACACGCTAGCCATTTCAAACTGCTTGAGCTCATCGCGGGAGTAGATGATAATTTTTTTGGGCTTGTAGTGGCGGAGTAGGAGCTTGGTGGTGGTTTTTCCAAAAGAGCCAGTGCCGCCCGTGATTAAAATAACCTTATCGTCAAACATAGCCAACTCCTTCGTTGAAATTCTAGCAAAAGTCGTTCCAAATTACAATCTCACCCTCCCCCAAACCCCGCGCAGATCCTCTCAAACTCCGCATAATACTTCCACGAGGCCACGATGTCGGGGCGCTCAGCCTTGACCCGCTTAAAATTCCTCTCGATGGCCTCCCGCAGTTTCAGCGCCGCAGCGGGATTTGACGCCAAAAATTCCAAGACATCCCCCTCCCCCAGCAGCCTAGCCCTCACACCCTCGACATACCGCCCCAAGGCCTCGATGTAGGCGGCGACATAGCCTCGCATTTTTTTAAAATTTTCATGCGCCAAAAAGTCCTGCGCCGCTCCCCTTTCGATCAAAACAAAGACATTTTCCAGCACAAATTCCGCCCCGAAAAGCTCCGGCGTAACATTACGCCACGCCCTAAGATCGTGCGTGATGTAGGGCACACTCACCCAAAGCTCAAAGCCCTCAAAGCCAAGCCTAACGGGCAGATGATTGAGCCCATCATAAAGATTGACCTTTTTCTCAAAGGCAAAGCCAAGCCCCTCCTCAGGCGGCGCAAAGCCAAGCCGCTGCGAGAGCGCACGAAAGCTCTCAAAACAAGCCCCAAAGGCCAAATCTCTGTGAAAATCAAGCACCACCACCTCCCGCACAGAGTCCGCGCAAATGTCCAAAATCTCATCCAAGCTATAAAAACTCTCCACATCCTGCGCTAAATATGCCAACGCATCCACACTAGGCCGCCTGTCCTTAGGGTCCTTCTCCGTGCAGTAAAAGATCTCAGGGAAGATAAATTCTTCATCATAGGCTCTAAATTCCCGCATCCTCGCCGTGATATTCTGCGCGGTGAAGACGTTGTGAATGTGGTTGCAGTATGATTTCAGGCTCGAAATGGGATCGCGCACAGCAAGCACTAGGCTAAACCCCCCATCCATCAAATAGCAATGCTTCCGGTAGGGCTCAAGCTTAGAAATCGGGCACAGCGTAGCCAGAGCCGCCTTGCCGCTTAGGGCGTTTTGATAATTGCGCTCGTAGGTCCCCCACCCCCCAATGCCCCAAATTCCCACCTTCAGCCCACAAAGCCGAAAGAAAAAATGCAAGGCTTCCGAGCTCGAGCAAGGATTAAAAAATAGCACAAACCCATACCGCCGCGGCAGCGGCAGGTTCAGCGCCCAGGCCACTTCTGCGCCCAGCGTGCGGTAAGTGAGCCCCTCACGCGCATAGGCCGCACACTCAGCCGCAAATCCCGCGCCGCCCACTTGCTCCGCCCCGCAGGAATTTCGCCCAGCCGCCGCGCCAGAATTTTCCCCCTCCAAGAGGGCGTTGAGGACGTCCGGA
>NZ_JAUMZG010000023.1 GCF_030528245.1 Campylobacter sp. | reverse complement strand
CGCAAGTTCAAGTCTTGCTAGTCCCACCAGGGGATGAGTTGGGTTTGTTGAAATTGAAACAAAATTGATATTCCCACAAAAATTTTTGGAATTCTAATGTTCGCCGATAAGCAATTGTTTTATTTAAGCTGCGTTTTGATCACCATAGGCATAATTTTTTCCTACTCATTAACCACTTTCACCATTCTATTTTACAACTACAGCGAATTTCATTTTTTCGTGCGTCAGCTTTTTTTCGGCGCCAGTGGGATTTTGATCATGTTTTTCATCTCAAGGCTCAATCCCCACAGCAAGCGCTCGCAAAAAATCATCCTAGCCATACTCATCGCCTCCTTCCTTTGCATCCTCGCCCTGCCCTTTTTACCCACGCATCTAGCCACCCAAAGCGGGGGCGCCAAAAGATGGCTGCGGCTGGGTCTTGTTTCCATCTCCCCTGTGGAATTTTTCAAAATCGGACTCATTTATTTTTTAGCCTGGTCCTACACAAGGCGCATCGATGAGGACAAAAAAGCCATCAAGCACGAAATCCTCATCCTCCTACCCTACTGCATCGTCGCTAGCGTGGTGATAGGCTACATCTACATCACGCAAAACGACCTCGGCCAAAGCGTGATTTCCTTTTTCCTCATCCTTGCCCTCGCCTTTTTTGCAGGGGCTAGCAAGAGGCTTTTTGCCTTTGGCATGCTCATCGTGATGATGGTTGGTATTATGGTGATTTTGAGCAATCAAAGACGCATAGAGCGCATCAGGCTCTGGTGGGGGAATATCCAAGAAGCCTTTTTGCCGATGCTGCCAGAATGGATGGCAAGCACACTGAGGGTGAGCGCTAGCGCAGAGCCTTATCAAATTTCACACTCACTCAACGCCATAGCCCACGGGGGATTCTTTGGCGAGGGCTTGGGACTTGGAATTTTCAAGCTGGGCTTTCTCAGTGAGGTGCATACGGACTTTGTGCTCTCAGGCATCACAGAAGAAATAGGTCTGGTGGGCCTATCGGTGATTTGTCTGCTTTATTTTTTGATGATTTTGAGGATTTTCAAAATCGCTGGCCGCTGCGAGCAAAAGCAAGACTTTATTTTCTGCTCAGGCATAGCCCTACTCCTGCTTTTTTCCTTTTTTATGAACGCCTTTGGCATCATCTCCCTCACGCCCCTAAAGGGCGTTGCCGTGCCGCTTTTAAGCTACGGCGGCAGTTCGATGTGGGCCATTTGTGTGGGACTGGGCTATGTTTTGATGATTTCCAAAAAGGTTAAATTATGATGGTTTTAACGGGCGGGGGCACTGGCGGACACCTAAACATCATCAAATGCCTCCTAGAAAGTGCCAGCAGGAAGGGTCTTGAGTGCGTTTATATCGGCAGTGAAAACGGGCAGGATAGACTTTGGTTTGACAATGAAAAGGGCTTCAGGGAGAAATTTTTTCTCAGCTCAAGGGGCGTGATGAATCAAAGCGGAATGGGAAAATTCCACGCCCTCGCCCACATCTTCAAGCTCTCCAAGCAATGCCAGCAAATTTTTAGCGCTCACGGGGTCAAAGCCGTCTTCAGTGTGGGGGGTTACAGCGGTGCGCCGGCCTCCTTTGCGGCGCTTTTTAGCCGTTTGCCCCTCCTCATCCACGAGCAAAATGCAAAAAGGGGAGGCTTGAATTCCCTCCTAAAACCCTTCGCAAGAGGGTTTTTTAGCGCCTTTGAAAAGGAATTTGCCCCCTATCCCGTGAGGGATGGCTTTTTTGACCTAGCAAGGAGACGGGAAGGGCTTGGATGCATCATTTTTTTGGGCGGTTCGCAGGGGGCTAGCTTCATCAACGATCTGGCCCTAAATTTAGCGCCAAAGCTTGATCAAATGGGCGTTAAAATCATCCACCAATGCGGAGGGAAGGACCTGCAAAAATGCCAAGAAGCCTACGAGGCCTTAGGAATTTCGGCCGAAGTTTTTGATTTTTGTCCGCACTTGGAGGAAAAGATGCACCGAGCCGACCTTGCCATCAGCAGGGCGGGAGCTAGCACGCTTTTTGAGCTTTGTGCCAATGCCCTTCCTTGCATCTTCATCCCCTACCCCTACGCGGCGAAAAATCATCAGTTTTTCAACGCCAAATTCCTCCACGACAGGGCCCTTTGTCAAATTTTCACCCAAGAGCAAGCCTCCGCAGAGGCCGTTTTTAAAGCCATAGCCTCCATAAATTTGCCCCACATCAGCCAAAATCTTGAGGGCATAGCGCAAAAAAACGCCGCAGAATTTTTGCTCCAAAAGGCCCTCAAGCTTTTTTAAGCCCCCTTTCCTCAAGCCCCTTTTGCTCATAAGCGTCAATGTCTTTTCCGTAGGAGTTGGAAAGCTTTTTAAGCCCCCTGTTTAAAAAGCCGATGCTTGCGGCACTGCTTTTAGGATTTGACGCGAAGGCGCGCACGAATTCTAGCTTCTTTTTCACCTCCTGACTGAGCTCTTTTTGGGTTTTAGAGCCCAGTGTGTGCGTGGAAATGAAGATTTCTGCGAGCTCTCTTAGGTCATTATCGCTCAAATTTTCATCCCGAGCCCTGCTTATCATCCCGTCCAAATCCATGCTTGAGCGGCCTTGTGGAGCATTTTGCGCCCTCTTTTTGCCCCCGCTGAGTATGAGGAGGGTGATGAGGGATAAAACGATGAGCAAAAAAAGCGTCCCGAGCAAGAAAAACAAAAAAGGCGCCATCACAAACCACCGACAAATTCACGCTTTCTCGCCGCAAAAAGCGCCAAGATCACCATAAAAATAAGCCCCCAATAAACATAGCTTGGAATTTGTGTCGCCTCACCTGCCGCGTAGGAGTGCAGCCCGACTAAGAAATAATTGACCCCAAAATAGGTCATGATGATCGACCAGTAGGCGAACATGCTCCACAGGGCGAAGATGAATTGATTGGCGTAGCGGGGTATGAGGCGCAAATGCAAGATCGCCGCATAGATCAAAATGCTTATGAGTGCCCAAGTTTCCTTACTGTCCCAGCTCCAGTAGCGCCCCCAGCTCTCATTCGCCCAAATCGCGCCCAAAAAATTCCCCACCGTGAGCAAACAAAGCCCCAAAATCATAGCCATTTCGTTGATTCTGGTCGCTTCTGTGATGTTTTTTAGGATATTTTGACGCGACCCCTCGCCCCTTTTCAAAAAACACATCAGGACCAAAACGAAAATTCCAAGCAGGGCGCAAAGCCCTAAAAATCCATAGCTAGCAGTGATGACAGAAACATGAATGCTCAGCCAGTAAGAGTGCAAAACGGGCATGAGGGGGGTGATTTGAGGATTGGCCTCGCTAAGATGCGCTACTCCCAAAACAACACCGGCCAAAATGGAAGTCAGGGACAGGGATATGGGGCTTTTTTTGGAAAATAAAATCCCAGATAGGGCCAGGGCCCAGGCGATATAAACCATGCTTTCATAGGCATTGCTCCAGGGCGCTCGCCCTGCCAGATAGGCCCTTGTGCCAAGGGCCAGACTGTGGGCGAAAAACACGAGGACATTGAGATAATAGACCGCCTTGAAGGGGGTTTTGATCGCTAAATTTTCTTTAATCATCTTAGCCAAAACCAAAACGAGCAACAAAATTCCAGCCAAAAGATAAACGGGAGCTAGCCTGAGAAAGGGCTTGATTTCATTGACGAAGAGCTCGATTTTGATTTTGAGCTCGCTGGGGATGAGGGCTTGGCCGAATTTATTTTGATAAATTCTAATGAGCTCTAAAGCCGCATCCGCCTTAGTCCAATCCCCATTTTGCAAGGCCGCATCCACTGAGGAAAAATAATTCCCAACCAAGCTATAAACAATACCCCCCTCCTCGCCCTCAAGCTCACTCACAAAGGGCGGCAGCCAAAGATTGTTCGCATCGTTTTGCTTGGGGATGATTTTGAGCAAAATTCCGCTAAAAATGTAATTGAGGATGTTTGCCCTCTCATCCAAAGCGATCAGCTCTTTGTCCAAAACCCCTCTGGCGTTGGGATTTTTGCGGTTGGCATTTTCCACATGGCGCTGCAATTTATACGCCCCGTCCTCAGTGAAAAAATCATCAAAAGCAATAAACTGCTTGCTGGGGATTTTTAAAATTTTAGCCAGCTCATCGCGCACGGTCTTGTTTTTAGGCATCGCGATGAAGGGCTCATTTTTCCACGCTTTTGCGCCCATCATCATCGAGAGCATCAGGGCGCTGGCATCTTGATTTTTATACGCATCGTTTTTGTGAATTTTCTCCAAAACCTCCCGCGCCAGGGTGTCTAGAGGGCTCATTTGGCCATTAAATTTCTGCACCATGAGGGTGCTTAGTTTTGCGGCATGATTGGCATCGATGATGGGGAGCTGATTTTGAGCCTCCGCCCTTTGTAGGCTAGCGAAAAACAAAAGAAAAATGAGCGAGGAGAAATTCCGCATGGCGTCTTTATTGATGAGCTTGGATAGGGTTTGGAATCGGGAGTGAGGATTGAAAAAATTCAAAAACATCCCCAAGCAGAGCAAAAAATACCCCGTGTAGGTGGGGATCTTCCCGGGGTCCTTATTGACTGAGAGTATCGTGCCGCCCTCGTCCTCGTAGTAGGAGCTTTGATAAAAACGATAACCTCGATAATCCAAAACATTATTCATAAAAATTTCATAATCAAACTCCGCCCCGCCATCCCTCACCCGCACCTTGCTCGTGTAAGAAGCGGGAGAATTAGACCCCGGATAACGCTGCATCACAAAGTCCCTAAGATAAAGCTCAAAGGGCAATTCCCGATAGCTCAAATTCCATGCGATGAAAAATTTCTTCCCCCCAAGCTCCACCGCCAGGGGCTTATCATGCTCAAAAACAAAAAGCTCCTTGCTCGATCCCTTGTAAGAAAGCTTGAGTTTTAGGGCATTGCGTCCCTTCAGCTCCAGAGCCTGATACTCCTTGCTCATGGCAAAATCTTTAAAGTGCAGTAGCCAAGGCTCTTTCCACTTTTGGGGCTCACCGAAGGAGGACACCAAAAGCGTCCTACCTGCCTCCATGCAAGCACCCTTGAGCCAAAGCCAAAAGCTCTCATCCTGAGGCCTGTTGGCGCCCACCACACTTCGAGTCGCGTGCAGGGAGGCAAATTTGACGACAAAATGGGTTTGATGGAGCTCATAAAGCCTTCTGATCTTCGCGTCCTCTTTAGAATTTGCGGGCAAAACCGCTCCTTTTCCATCCTCCATGCTCAAAAATTTCAAATCCTCACTGGAGCTGAGTTGTAAATTTTTATCGATCTTCACAAAGGGCGCGGGAGCAGCATCGTTCATGAAGGAAAAATTCACCCCATCGATGGTCTTAATCTCCCCCTTGCCAAACTCCACAACACTCCCAGCACTACCCTGTGAGGACACCATCAAAGCCAGAAGGGGCGGGGCGTCTGCGGCCTCTTTGAAATCATAATCCGCATCCAAAATCAAATTTTCATACCTAAGCTCCGCTCTATCCTTCATATCCAAGCGCATCATGAAGGCATTGGCAAAGGGCAAAAGGGCGATGTGGGCGTCATTGACACTGCTATAAAGCTGCCCATCCTCGGATGCGGAAAAACGCACCGAGGTCTTGGCGCTCTCAATGACAGAATTGGCCGCATTTTCTCTAAGATAGAGCACCCCCTCAAAGCCACCATAGCGCGTCATCGCGCTGCCGATGAGTATGCATAAAAATGAGGCGTGAAAAAGCGCTACGGGAAGTTTTTGCACCCTAAGCATCCTGTAAGCGAAGATCCCGCAAAGCAAATTGATGCCCAGCAAAAGCTGGATGTATCCAAACCAAGTCGTGCCATAAACCATAGCCCAAGCGGTCGGGGTTTTGTAGGCGCTTTCAATGAGGGTCGCCAAAGCACAAGAAAGCGCAAAAAGCAAAAACAAAACGATGGAAATTCTCAGATCCCCCACCCCTTTTAAAGCCCGCCTCATCCCTACAATCCTAAATATTTTTTTCTAATATTGTCATCGTGGATCAAATTCTTAGCCATATCCTGCATTGCGATGAGTCCGTTTTCTAAAACATAGGCATAATCGCTAATTTTCAGGGCGCTGAAGGCATTTTGCTCCACCAAAAGTATGGTGATGCCCTCCTCTTTCAAACGCACGATAATCTCAAAAACCTCGCTCACAATCTTAGGCGCAAGCCCCAAAGAGGGCTCATCGAGCATCAGGAGCTTGGGCTCGCTCATCAGGGCTCTTGAGATGGCTAGCATCTGCGCCTCGCCCCCGCTTAAATTTCCCGCTAGAGCATTTTTTTTGCTAGCAAGGCGCGGGAAAAGTTTATACATTTGCTCTCTTAAGTGCTCATAATTTTCGCCATTGTTATAGGCGCCGATTTTTAAATTCTCCTCGACGCTAAGATTGATAAAAACCCTACGCCCCTCAGGCACCAGTGCGATGCCCCTTTGCACAAGGGTATGCGTCAAGTGCCTCTTGGTTTCATAGCCCAAAAAATTAACCTCCCCGCTTTTTTTCACAGAATTTAAAAGGGCCTTGAGTGTGGAGGTTTTGCCCGCTCCGTTTGAGCCGATGAGGGAGACGATTTGCCCCGTTTTGACCTCAAAATCGATGCCCTTTATAGCCTCAATCAAGCCATAATAAACGCGCAAATTCCTAACCACTAGCATCAAAATCCCCCAAATAAGCCGCGATCACCTCCTTGTGATGCACCGCATCGCTCAATTTGCCCTCAAAAATCGTCCTGCCATAATCCAAAACCAAAACCCTATCACACAGAGCATTCACAAATTTCATATCGTGCTCTATCAACAAAACGCCGATTTTATAGTCCTCTTTTAGCTTGAAGATGAGCGCGGCTAAATCCTTGCTTTCTGCGCTATTCATCCCGGCGGCTGGCTCATCGAGAAGCAAAAGCTTGGGCGCGGTCGCCATGGCCCTTGCGAGCTCCACCTTTCTCTGCTGCCCGTAGCTCAAGCTTGTCGCCTTTTGCTGGGCGCAATTTTCAAGCCCAAGCTCCCTTAAAAGCATATGCGCTCTGTCTTGAAATTCACTCTCCACCCTCCCAAATCGCCCCCAGTTTAAAAAGGCCTCTAGGATGCTGTATTTCATTTGACGATCAAAGCCTATGAGGACATTTTCAAGCACGGACATGCTGGAAAAAAGCCTGATGTTTTGAAAGGTCCTCGCTATGCCACAATGCACAATTTTGTGAGGTTTTAGCCCGTCTATCCTCCTGCCCTCAAAAAACACCGCGCCGCTGCTTGGCTTGTAATTGCCCGTGATGATATTAAAGAGGGTCGTTTTACCCGCGCCATTAGGACCGATGAGGGCGAAAATTTCTCCCGAGCCAACCCCAAAAGATGTCTCATTGATGGCCATCACGCCCCCAAAGCTTTTTGAAATTTTTTGAAGCTCCAAAATCACCCTAGCGCCTTTTCAAAAACTCACTCAGCTCTCTATCCCCCATCAACCCCCTCCTCGCAAAAAGCATCACTAAGATAAGAATGAGAGAAAACACGACCATCCTCAAACCATACCCCGTGCTCAATTCCACGCCCAAAATATTGGCCTGGAATTTAAGCTCGTCCAAAAATCGCAGCCATTCTGCCCCGCCGATGACTAAAATCGCTCCCAAAATCGCCCCGCTTGTGGAGCCAAGCCCCCCCAAGACGATGATGATGAGAAGCTGAAAGGTCAGTAAAAAGTCAAACTGCTCAGGCGAAACCGTCGTCAAAAGACAGGCCAAAAGTCCGCCGCCCACGCCCTCCAAAAAGGCCGAAGTGCCAAAGGCTAGGGTTTTGATCCAAAAGGCATTGATACCCATGGCGCTGGCTGCGTCCTCATCGTCCCTTATCGCCCTCATCGCCCTGCCGTATTTGGAGCGGACGAGGTTTAAGATCAAAACCACCGCGAGGATGGCGATGCCGCCCGTGTAGTAGATGTTTGAGTAGGCGGGGATTTCGCTGATGCCGCGTGAGCCATTGGTGAGGGTCGGGAAACTGAGGGCTAGAAGCTTGATGATGATGCCAAAGCCCAGGGTTACGATGGCCAAATAATCCCCCCGCACGCGAAACACGGCAAAGGAGAGGATGAGGGAGAGCAAGAGGGCGCAAAGCCCGGCCGTGAGTAGGGCTAGGATGAAATTTGGCGCGTGCAGGGCTAGGATGAGGGGGTGAATTCCATCGTAAAAAAACTGATCCTCCTTCGCCTCCGTGCTCAAAAGCATCAAAGCAGCGACATAGGCGCCCACGGCGACAAAGCCGTTAGGCTCTAGGGAAAACTGCCCAGTGACGCCGTTGATGAGATTATAGCTCACGGCTAGGATGATGAAGATGGCGATTTGATTGACGATGCTCATGCCATAATCGCTAAAAAATTTGGGAGCAATGAGGATGAAGGCTAGGGCTAAAAACAAAAACGAAAGGTGCGAAATTTTTACCCTGCTCATCGTCAAAACCTGCTTTTTTCAAAATTTATGCCCAAAATTCCCGTGGGTCTAAAGAGTAAAATGAAAACCAAAAAGATGAAGGCGAAGGCGTCTTTGAAGCCAGAAATTTCAGGGAAAAAGGCCACGGCTAGCACCTCAGAAAGCCCTATGATCAAGCCCCCGATCACGGCCCCCACGACAGAGCCTATCCCCCCCAGAACCGCCGCCGCAAAGGCCTTGAGGCCGATGAGGGTCCCCATAGTGGGCGCGACAGAATAATACATGCTCGCCCAAAAAACCCCCCCCACAGCCGCCAAAGCAGAGCCTAGTGCGAAGACCATCGCGATGATGCGATTGGCATCAATGCCCATTAAATTCACGGTTTGTATGTCAAAGGCGAGGGCGCGGATGGCGATGCCGTATTTGCTTTTGTAGAGGATTAAAAGCACGATGATGAGGATGAGGAGGGTGAGGAGGGGCACGAGTAAATTCCCAAAACTCATACTCAGATCGCCGATGCTAACAGGTCGCTCAAAATAAGACGGTGGCGTGAAGGCTCTCGGGGTGGAGGTGAAGAGTAGGTTGAAGAAATTTTGCAGGAAAAAGCTGATACCGATGGCTGTGATGAGTAGGGAAATTCTAGGAGCCTCTCTTAGAGGCTTGTAGGCGATCCTATCCGTGGCTATCCCCACCGCCATCGCAAAGAGCATCGCTAGGCACAAGGAGCCCAAAAAGGGGACATCAAGACCGACGATGCAAAAAAGCGCCGCGTAAGCGCTCACCATCATAATGTCGCCGTGCGCGAAATTGATGAGGCGCAAGACGCCATAAACCATCGTGTATCCCACAGCAATGAGGGCATACATACTGCCAAGACTGAAGCCATTGACAAGTTGCTGTAGGAAGAGACCGAGATCCATCTAGGCGCATCGCTTAAGGATTGATGGTGTCTTTGTAGCTTTGCTTTTGATTTTTAATCTCTTTGACAACAACCGAGCGCGTCGCATTCCCGCTCTCATCGATGCTGATCACACCAGAAACGCCCTCATAATCTTGAGTTTGATGAATTTTTTCATTGATGCAATCGGGGGTGAGGTTCCCCACGCAGGCCTCGAGAGCGTTGAACATCACAAAATAAGCATCCGCGCCCATGGCTGAGAAATTGGACACCTCTCTCGTGCCTTTGACTTTTTCATAGTTGGCGATAAATTCCTCGCTGCGTTTGGTTGGAGGGTTGTTGAAGTCAAAACTATCGGTGAAAATATAGCCCTCACTAGCATCCGCGGCTAATTTGATAAAGCTCTCATCCGCCACTCCATCAGCTGAACCCATAGGCGTGTTCAAACCCGCGCTTCTTGCCTGCCTTGCAAACAGGGAAGCTTCATTATAGTAAAGCGGTAGGAAGATAAAATCGGGATTGAGTCCCTTAAGCTGCGATACGATGGCTTTAAAATCCTTATCGCCAGAATTGATCCTGATGCTTTTTAAAATTTGACCCCCCCTAGCGCTGAATTCTTTCTCAAAGGCCTTTGCAAGCCCCAAAGAATAATCCGTGCTTTGATCCAAAACAATAACGGCGCTTTTGTGGTTTAAATTTTCGCGAACATACCTCGCTAAAGAAGAGCCCTGAAAGCTATCCATAAAACAGACTCTAGAAGAATAGCTTTTCTTCTCCAAAAGCCTGTCCCCAGTCGCGGCCGGTGCGATGATGGGGATTTTATTGTCCTCAGCCACCCTCATCGCCTGCAGGGTGTTGGCCGTTATCATCTCGCCGATGAGCCCTATGACCTTATCCTTGGAGACAAGGCGCGTGGTCGCGCTTGAGCTTTCTAGCTTGTCCCCCTTGGTATCCACCACCACAAGGGTTACCTTGTCGCCATTGCTTAGGGTCCCTTGCATGGAATTGGCCAACTCAATGCCCACCAAAGCGCTCTGTCCATAAGCCGCCACAGCGCCCGTTAGAGGCATAACAACGCCGATTTTGACTTCTTTAGCGTATAAAAAATTTGCTAAGGCCAAAACGCCCAAACTCAAAATCATCTTTTTCATCGTTTCTCCTTTATATTGAAATTATTTGATAAAAATTCCGTGCTTTGTCTTTTGCGGAGGCTCTTTTTCTAGCAAATCTTCAGCCTGAAGCTTCACCGCAAAGTCCTCGCCCTTAATGTAGGCGATAAGCGTGTCCATGTCGCTATGACTTAGCTTTCTGGAGTGCGTAACTCTATTCATCGCACCGCCTTCCAAATCATAGCCGATCAAGGCCGCCTTGATGTCCGCAGGACTCATATCCTTTAGCGCCTCAAAATTCGCCGAACTCTTCTCGCCAAGCTCCCCGTGGCAAGTGTGGCATTTATTATGAAAATAAAGCTCCTTCCCCTTTTGCGTGTCATAATTTTTACTCGCATCAAAGGTGTAAGTGAAAAGGGACTTCAAATCAAAGCCAAAAAGCCCCAGTGCAAAAATAGAGCTCAAAAATAGCCATCGTATCATCATCTATCCTTGGTGAGATTTGCGATGCGGTAGGAATTTAAAAAACGATCAGGGGTCAAAATCAACGCTTTTTTCATCATTTCTCCTAAAACGATGCGGATTATAACCAAAAAAGTTAAACTCAATGCCCGCCCTTGTGCAAAAAATAAAGCCCCACGCAAAGGGCCAAAATCGACCCCGCCAAATACGCCATATCCACAGGCGTGGTGAATTTCATCTGCAAAACCCGCTGGAAAAAATTCACCACCAAGACCATGATGATGACTTTTGCAAGCTTATCCTTAAGCGCATCGAGGCTATGCACCTCCAAAACCTTGCTTTGCTTGGTGTGCTTGAATTCCTCAATCTCACTGATGAAAAGCTCATACACCCCAAAGGAAAAAATAAACAAAACCAAAGCCATCAAATACAAATCCACCGCCCCGATGATGAGCCCCACGACATCCTCGTGTAAATCCACCCCGGCCCCGGCTACGAAGAAGTATTTGTAGGTAAAAAGTATCACCTTGAGCACATCATAGCTGGCGATGAAAAACAAAACAAAGGCCCCCACAAGGCCGAAAATCACGGGTAAAATCGTAACCACACGACTCCTGATCAACAGGGATTCAAAAATTCTCTCCAGCATCATCTCCCCTCCAGCTCAAGCCATTTTTGCGCGATGCGCACAGCATTGGTCGCCGCGCCCACACGAATTTGATCGGCCACACACCAAAGATGCAGCACATTAGCCCGGCTCAAATCCCTGCGAATTCTGCCCACATAAGTTTCATTGGTATCGCTCGTAAAAAGCGGCATGGGGTATTTTTTGCTCTCAGGCTCATCGATGACCACCACACTGGGCGCTTTTTGTAAAATTTCCCTCGCCCTTTTCACATCGACCTCCTTTTCAAAATGCAAGCTCAAAGCCTCACTATGGCTCCTAAGCACCCCCACGCGCACACAGGTTGCTGAAATTTCTAGCTTTTTGTGGAGGATTTTTTGCGTTTCATTGACCATTTTAAGCTCCTCTTTCGTGTAGCCATTGTCCTCAAAAAGATCAATGTGAGGGATCAAATTCAGGGCCAAAGTATGCGGGAAGGTCCTAGCCTCAAAGCCATCCAGCCTGAAGGCAAAAAATTCCCGCAGCCCCTCCACCAGCTCCTCCATGCCCTCCTTGCCCGCACCACTGGCCGCCTGATAGGTCGCCACATCGACCCTTTTGAGATTGAAAACCGCGTCCAAGGGCTTTAAAACGTGCACCATTTGTATGGTTGAGCAGTTGGGGTTGGCGATGATGCCCGTTTTGCTCCACTGCGCTATGTCCTCAGCGTTGCACTCGGGCACGACAAGGGGCACATCCTCGCGCATCCTAAAATGGCTCGTATTGTCGATCACCACAGCCCCCGCCTCGACCGCAAGGGGGGCGTATTTTTCACTCACGCTCCCCCCAGCACTGAAAAAGGCTATGTCGACGGGATTCGCCCTAAAGACAGCCTCGGTGAGCTCTTGGACCTTGTAGGTTTGGCCCCTAAATTCCACCGTGCTCCCCGCGCTTTTCGCACTGGCTAATGGCAAGATGCTTTGCACAGGGAAATCAAGCTCCTCCAAAACGCCCAAAAGCTCCTCCCCCACAGCGCCCGTAGCGCCTACTATGGCTATTTTTTTCATGGCTTGTCCTTTATTTTATATTTTTTGATCTTCTCCTTCAAAATTTCAGGCCCCATCCCCAAAAGCTCCGCCGCCTTGTTTTTATCAAATTCCACGCTTTTGAGCGCCTCCTCAATCAGCTCTTTTTCTAAATTTTTAAATTCTTTTTTAACGCTTCTAGCCTCCAAAAACAGATCTTCTTTCGTGATCTTCTCCCCCTCACTCAAAATGCAAGCCCTCTGCACCACAGAAAGCAGCTCCCTGACATTGCCCGGAAAATCATAATGCAACAAGGCCTCGCGCGCCCCCTCATCAAGCTCCTTCGCCTCCAGCTCATACTCCTTGCAAGTCTGCTCCAAAACCCTAGCCGCAATGGGCAAAATTTCATCCCTGCGCTCTCTTAGCGGGGGGATTTGTATCGGCACGGTGTTGAGGCGGTAATAGAGGTCGCAGCGAAACGCGCCCTCCTCGATTTTCTGCTCCAAATTTGCATTGGTGGCGCTGATGATGCGGGTGTTGATTTTGATGGGCTTAGTGCTGCCAAGTCGCGTGATTTCTTTCTCCTGCAGGGCTCTTAAAAGCTTGGCCTGAATTTCATAGGGCATTTCGCCGATTTCATCCAAAAAAAGCGTGCCCTCATTGGCCATCTCAAAAAGCCCTATTTTTGTGGCATTTGCATCGGTGAAGGCCCCCTTTTCAAAGCCAAAAAGCTCGCTCTCGATCAAATTGGTAGGGATGGCGGCCATATTGATCGCCACAAAGGGCTTTTGCGCCCTCTTGCTTTTTTTGTGGACATAGCGAGAAAAAAGCTCTTTACCCACCCCGCTCTCGCCAAAAAACATCACCGCAGCGTCCGTTTTGGCTGCCCTTTCGCTCAGTTTCAGGACCGCTTCCAGCTTGGCCGAAGTGCCAAAAAATTCCTCGCTTTCTAAATTTTTCCCCCCCCCTTTTTTCACGCTCGTTTTTTCACGGATAAGCTTCGCGCGCTTGATCGCAGCGACTAAGGTGTCGACATCAAAGGGCTTGGTTAAAAAGTCTTTCACGCCCAGGCGCACAGCCTCGATGGCGCGACTTAGCGTGGC
Organism: Campylobacter sp.; assembly: GCF_030528245.1. GTDB lineage: Bacteria > Campylobacterota > Campylobacteria > Campylobacterales > Campylobacteraceae > Campylobacter_D. Next base: position 11,623 of record NZ_JAUMZG010000023.1, on the reverse strand, counting down.
ATTGCCCGTGATGATGATGAAGTCGTATTTATCCCCGCAGGCCTTGACGAATTCTAGCCCGTCAAGGCCCGGCATGTTGATGTCGGTGATGATCAGGTCTGTATCCTCATCGAGCTTTTTGAGGGCCTCGGTGGCGGATTTGAAGGCTTTGATTTTAAATTCCTCATACTCTGCCAGAGCGATTTCTAGGGACTTTCTCATATTGATATCATCCTCAACTATGACCAAATTCATCGCGATACCTCTTTTGAAAATTTGACAACATTTTAACAAAAAGGACTTTAAGTAAGGTTAAGAATTTTTTAAGTGATATTTTGGTGTTTTTGTCGTTTTAAAACGAGTTTTACCTCGCACCCGAAAACTAAAATTCAAAAACTCACTCAAATCAAATCAAGTTTATAAATTAAAAGCCTTGAACTTTACCTAATCAAAGCCATTTTGATTTAAGGGTCGTTGTCCTTAGCGATGAGGCACTAATAAAAACTCATTTTTTAAAATAGCCTTTTGTCAAAATTTGACAGCATTGCTTTGATGACAAAATGCACCGAATACTAGATAAAAGACTCCACAATGTCGCTTTTGTTGCCCTTTTTCGCCTCCGCCCATAAGAAATTGATGGGCTGGAAAAGTGTCTTTGCGCTATAACTCACGCAAAAATCAATGCGTCCAAGAATCTGCGTGGAATCTAAATTTTTCAAAAGAGCCTTTTGCTCTTTATCGAGCTTGATGTTCTCACTTTGCGGGTTTGGGCTGAAAAAATCCGCCGCGACCCTTGCCTTAAGCTCTTCTTCAGGGAGGTTTAGGGGATACATTGAAAAATCCCTTCATTCCACTCAAAGGCTTCTTGTGAGCCCCATCCGCGGCAGCTTTTTTGTGCGCAAACTTTCACTTTCAAGCTACCCCCTTTCCGCCAGATACGAGCCCAGCCAGAGCAGTTTATGCGCCCTGACCTCCTCCAGTGCCCCCCGCACCCGCTCCTCCTCGATATGCCCCTCAAAATCCATATAAAAACTATGGCTAAATTCCGTCCCGCTGGGGTTTTTGACGGGGCGACTTTCGAGCTTAGTGAGGTTGATTTGCGCCTTTTTGAAAACCAAAAGCAAATCCGCCAAGGCTCCCGCCTCATCGCGCGTATGCACGAAAATGCTCGTCTTACACCCCTCACAAAGCGCAAAATTCTCATCACTCAATATCAAAAAACGCGTCCTATTTGCTGCATTATCCTCGATCCTCTCATACAAAAGCGGCACCTTGTAAAGCTTGGCGGCAATTTTGGAGCAAATCGCCGCGCCATCCCTGTCCTTGCTGGCTAAAAATGCGGCGTTTGCCGTGCTTTTACTGGCGATAAATTCCACCCCGTCCAAGTGATGACTTTCTAAAAAAAGGCGGCACTGATGATAGCCCTGCGGATGCGAATAAATGCGCCTGATGCCCTTAATATCGTCATTCAAGCTTACAAAAGAATGATGGATGTCCATATAAATCTCACCAAAAATTTTAATCTCCTCATACTTTGCAAGGCAGTCAAGCGTCAGCCCCACCGCCCCTGCGGTATTATTCTCCACGGGGACGATGCCAAATTTTGCTTGCTTGTTTCGCAGGGCCTTAAACACATCCTCGATCCCTGCCAAGGCCAAATAGGAGCTCAGCGCCCCGAAACGCAAATGCGCCGCCTGATGCGTGTAAGAACCCTCAGGCCCCAAATAGGCCACGCCTTGAGCCTTTTCTAAATTCCTAGAAACCGCAAAAATCTCCCCGTAAATCGCCTCGATGGCCTCGCGCTCAAGTCGCCCCTTTTGAGTCCTTGAAAGCTCTTCCAAGCGGCTTAAAATTGCCCTTTCACGCTCAGGGCGGTAAATGGTGGAATTTTGCTTGTTTTTCAGCTCTCCTATGCTCTGAACCAGACGCATTCTTTCATTGAGTAGGCTTAAAATTTCATCATCCAAGCGATCGATCTGTGTGCGTAAATTTTTTAACATAACCATTCTCACAATCTTAAAATACCTAAAACTAACTCTCCTTAAAAAGCTTTGAGGCTAGATTTGTGGCGCGGCTTTGGTCGGTATCTTTCTTGAAAGTTTTGTAAATTTTGCCGATAAATTCCTCCAAGGTTTGATGGAAATCAACCGCACTCTCTTCGCTCCTAGCTTGGATTTTACGATACTCACCATCACCATCAAGGGCGTAGCTTAGGACATTGTCGCTCAGTTGGAGTTTTAAAATTCTAGCCAGTTTTGAGCGCGACCTCTCATCAAAAATGGGCGTCATCAACTCAAGCCGCCGCTCTAAATTTCGCGGCATCCAGTCCGCACTTGAGATGAAATAATTGGGCGCGCTGTGCTTGAAGTAAAAAATCCTCGCATGCTCCAAATATTTGCCGATGATGCTGCGAACGCGTATGTTTTGACTGTAAGGAGTGCCGGGCCTTAGGCAGCAAATCCCGCGGATGATCAAATCAATCTGCACCCCCTTGCAAGAAGCCTCATAAAGTGCGCTGATCACATCCGCATCTACCAGTGAGTTCATCTTAGCAATGATGGCGCCCTCGCTGCCCTTCTCACCCTCTGCCCTTATCATCTCCAAAATTTTTTCCTTGATCTGATGCGGACTCATGGCTAGGGTCTGCAAGCGGCGATTTTTATTGAAGCCTGAGAGGATGTGAAAAAAACTCGTGGTATCCTTAGCAAATTCACTGCGCGCGGTAAAATAGCTCACATCGGTGTAAATTTTAGCGCTGCTGGCGTTGTAGTTGCCCGTGCCAAGATGCATGTAAAATTTAAGCTTATCGCCCCTTTTGCGTATGATTTGCGAGACCTTCGCATGCACCTTAAAGCCCGTGATGCCGTAAATCACATGCGCTCCTGCATTTTCTAGGGCCTTGGCCCAGTGGAGATTATTTTCCTCATCAAAGCGCGCTTTAAGCTCCACCATCACCGTAACCTGCTTCCCATCGCTGGCTGCATCGATGAGGGCTTGGACGATGTTTGAGTTTTTCTCAACCCTATAAAGCGTCATCCTGATGGAAATGACCTCAGGATCCTTGCTCGCCTCTTTGATGAGTTTATAGACGGGATCAAAGCTCTCAAAAGGATGGAGGATCAAAACATCTTCTTTATCGATGGCGTCAAAAATGGACGAATTTTCATCAAAAGGCGGGAGGGTTTTGGGGGTGTAGATGGGGTTTAAAAGATGCGTGAAGACCTTATTGGAGGCGATTTGCCAAAGGGGGGGGAGGTTGAGGAGGGTGGCATACTCATAGACATCTTTGTGGAAAATTTTTGTGTGGGTGTTGAGGAATTCCAAAATCTGCTCATCCGCGCCCTGCTCGATTTCAAGCCGCACGAAAGCGCCTTTGCGGCGTAGTTTCAAGCCCTGCTCCAAAATCATCATAAAGTCATCCGCCTCCTCCTCCTCGATCACAATGTCGGCATTTCGAGTAACCCTAAAAGCCGCCGAGGCTAGAATTTTAAAGCCCGGAAAGATCTCCTCGGCATGCTGCTTGACGATGCTTTCTATCGGCACATAGGTGTTGGAGCTTGGCTCATAAAAACGCGGCAAAACCCTAGGAATGCGTATCATCCCAAATTTAACAAGCTCGGGATTTGCCCTGTCGCAAATTTTCACGGCCAAAGAAAAGGAGAGGTTGTTAAGATGCGGAAAAGGATGCGTGGAATCGACCGCGATGGGGACGATCACGGAGAAGATGTTGGAAAAAAAATACGCATCGCACTTTGCCCTCAGGTCCTCATCAAGCTGCTCGTAGGATTTGACGAATAAATTTTGCCCTGCTAGCTCGGCGATAAGCTCGTGAAAGTACTTTTCTAGGAGCTTTTTCTCCTCGTGGATGTACTCGCGTATGGCCTTGAGCTGCGATAGTGGCGTCATTTCATCGCCCCCGCCGGCATTGACCCCTGCTAAAAAAAGCTGTTTGAGTCCTGCGACCCTTATCATGTAAAACTCGTCCAAATTCGTGCAGTAAATGGCGATGAATTTCAACCTCTCCAGTGCGGGCAAATCCCTAGAGCACTGGTCTAAAACGCGAGAATTAAAACGCAGCCAAGAAAGCTCTCTGTTCAAAAACATACCGGACTCAGCTTGCATGAAATTTCCTTGAAATTTTTTGGATTATTTTAGCATAGCATTCAATCAAGAATCGTGATTTTGAAATTTTCTTGCATTATTTCTCAAATAAATATTCACTGCAAGGTAAGCATAATAAAAAAATTTTTAGAGTATAATTATCCCTAAAGTGATAAATCATTTAACTGAGATGTGAAACCTTTGGAGAATTGTTATATGCGTTTTAAAAAATTAAAAGAAGTAGAATTTGTATCCTCAAATTATATTAAACCCAAAAGATTCGCTTATCAAAGCAAGGGAAAAATTTATACTTGGGATTTTATTGAGGTTAAAGACAGTGTCTCCATACTTTTATACCATAAAGATTTTGAAAGCTTTATTTTCGTACGACAATTTCGTATCCCGCTTTGGTATCATCAAAAAAATGATAAAAATTATAAAAAAGATAAAAATATGGGATTAACTATTGAGCTTTGTTCTGGACTTGTTGATAAAAATTTGACTTTGGAAGAAATTGCGAGAGAGGAGTGCGAAGAAGAGCTGGGATATTCACCTAAAAATTTAGAAAAAATTACTGATTTTTATACGGGTTTTGGTTCGGGTGTAAGTAAACAAAGTTTTTATTTCGCTGCGGTGGATGAAGGAGATAAAAGAACTAATGGTGGTGGCATAGACGGAGAACAAATTGAACCCATCACGGTGAAGGTTAAAGAATTTGAAGAATTTATAAAAAACAACATCCATACTCCCTTAATGAATTTTGCATATTTGTGGTTCATGCAAAACAAAGCTAAAGATTTTATATCTTAAAATTTTTCATTGCAATGTCCATAAAATTTTATTAATAATATATTAATATTTTAGCCAGAAGGTCATTGTTTGGTTTGAATACTTTAAAACATAATTTTTTCAAAAAATTTATATCGGAAATAAAAATATTCAAACAACAAAATTTTAATGAATATTTATAATCAATATTTAAAAAATATTAAAAATTTCAATAATATAAAATTTGACAAAATTATTCAAAAATGTTACAAATTGGTTACTGATATGCTTTAAAAGAACATAATTATGCAATTCAGTATAGATAATGTTTGTTTTGCTTTCAAAGTTTTAATTGAGGATGATCCAATGTCAAGAATGTGTCAGGTTACTAAAAAGCGTCCAATGATAGGAAATAGCGTGAGTCACGCCAATAATAAGACTAAAAGGCGTTTTCTACCAAACTTGCGTACTGTTCGTATTAATTTAGAGGATGGAACGAAAAGAAAGATAAGAATTTCAGCTTCGTTGCTTAGAACGCTTAAAAAACAGAAGTGACTATTAAAGCATTCTTGTAAGTTGCAGCGCTAAAACTTTAAGTTTAGCAAGGAAAAGTTATTTTCGCTTTTGAAACATGGAAATAACTTAGTGCCCTTCTCTAAAATTTTAGTTGAAATGAGGTTTTATCTATGCTTTTAAATATATTAAGGAGTTTTTAATGTTTATCAAAAATAAAGCCGATCATTCAAGTCTAGAAGCATTAAGAAATGAGAATCAAGAATTACTCAAACAAATATCCAATCTTCATGCTGAAAATATAGAGTTAAAGCAACAAATCTCTACCTTGGAACTGGGAAATTCTGAATCTACTCTTAGAACAAATCTTCTTGAAATTTTGATGGAAAATGTTTTGAAAAATATTAATATTGTACAGGAGGATATGTTAGAAAATGTTGATAAGGCTGAATTTATTTCAAGCTATTCGCAAAATTCATTAAAAGCAATGAATGAGCTAAGTCATATTACTCAATCTATCAATGCTTCACTTACAGATATCGTAGAATCGGCGAACAAATCTAGAGATACGGCAGAAACTTTGCATCGTAGTGTTGATGAAATTTCTAATGTTATCAATCTTATAAAAGATGTTTCAGATCAAACCAACCTGTTGGCACTCAATGCTGCCATTGAAGCAGCAAGAGCCGGTGAACATGGTAGAGGTTTTGCTGTTGTGGCTGATGAGGTGCGAAAATTAGCCGAAAAAACTCAAAAAGCGACTACCGAAGTTGAAATGAATATAAATCTCTTAAAACAGAATGCCAATGAAGTATATTCTCAAAGTGAGCAAATAGAAAAACTGTCGTCCAATTCAAACTCTCATATTGTCAACTTTTCCGATAAATTTAATGGACTTGTCCAAGAAGCACATTCAACCAACGCTAATGCGGCCGGGATAACATCCGAGGCTTTTGTTTCTCTAGCAAAACTTGATCATATTGCTTTTAAGCTTAATGGTTATAAGGAAATTTTTTCTAAATCTGGTAAAGTTCTCATAGATCATATTTCTTGTCGTTTAGGAAAATGGCTTTCTGAAACAGGTAAAGAAAGATTTGGACTTAACGAAAGTTTTTCAAAAATCAATGAACCACATCAAAATGTTCATGAAAATATGAATGCAGCAATTCACATTGCAAATCTAGAGAATATTTCCGATATAGCAACACAAAATAAAATTTTAAGCAAGTGCCAAGATGCAGAAAGCGAATCTTTAAAGCTTTTTGCAATTTTTAAAGAAATGATAGAAAAAGATGCGAAGTTAAGAAATATATCCAATAAAATCTTGTCTTAAGTGGCGTATTGATCTACAAACATAAACTAACTTAGAAAATGTTATCATTTAAAATTATCGATTTTAGCCTTAAAATTTTCTATTGATTTGTAAGGTAATGTGTAAAAAAGCTTTCTATGCTGGGGAAAGTAATGCCCTTTAAGATTATCGGCAAAATAAATATAACTTGCTCTAATTTCGTTAAGTTTATTCGATCAAAAAGTATAGTTTTCGTTATTTTTACTCATCCAAATTATCGCAATTTCTCGAACGCTATTTGTTTTAATTTTTTATTAAAATTTAAGCGATTCTCAATATTCTTCCCATTTTGATTTGAGATAAATAATAAATAATATGAATGAATTAAAAAGTTTAAAATTTTCTTGTGTTTCTTAATTAACAAAAAAATACTTTTTCGCATTAACACAGCTGAAATTATTCTACATCCAAAGAACCCATTAGAGATATACTAAACCCATAAACTCTCAAAAACTTTTTAAATTATTTTTAAAAAATATACTTATATTTCATTTTGGTTTAGATAAATATCAGAAAAAGACATTCATTAGCTCGTTAGAACTCTAGGTTAATTTTATGTCTTTTACCCTATTTTAACCTCAAAAGGCGTAATCTTTTAAACCAAATAAGTAAAAGAATGCGATGAAATTATCATAAATCTTGCATTTTGACATAAATCAGTACAAATAAATAAAAAAATAAATACAAAGAAAGCGAATCAAATCCTTACGATTTTTGTCTTGGTTTTATATTAAAACAAAAGGTTCATCTTAAAGAAAATAAACTTCCGATCAATAAAATTTTTTATAAAACAAATTAAATAAGAAACAATTAAATGCAAATAAAGTCGAATCAATGAAATAGATTTATAAATGCTTAATTTCATTGGGAATTAATAAATGTGTGCTAGATGAAAAAGTTAATCAGAATGCGGTAAAAAACATCAGAGCAATGAGTTTTTAATAATATTGTTCATTCAATCAACGACCGAAAAAACTCGAGATTCGTGCGGATTGTTTATTTTTGAAAAACATCAATGAAATCAAAACTTATACAAAACTTTGAAAAATTTCTTTGCCACCTAACAATTTATTCTGATAATAAAAAATTCAAATTCTATAAAGATTTTAAATTCCACTCTCGCAAAACAAATTCATCGTTCGCATGATAATTTATTAAAAAATTTTTAAACCCTCATATTTATTTTTGATTTTCTTAAAAGTTTTAAGATATCCACTCCATTTTCCCAATAAGCTTTTAAAAATTGCTCCCAAAATAAATTTTTATTTCATCTTTATAAGTTTCTTTATGTTTGTTTTCGCTTTGAATGAGGATTTTTTGATGGAAATTTCATTGGAGGCATTTTGCCTCGCTTAACAAAGCTTGAGACTTTTTAGAAAAAGCCAATACTTTAAAATCCTCCACGCTTAAATTCTGTCTCAATACGCCAAAAAATAACTCACTTGGATCAAAATATATGCTATTCATTAAGAAATTCCCACAAATTCTCCACTTCATTTTCATTCATATTTTTATCCAAACCCTGCAATTTGCCAAAAATTAGTCTCACCCTCTGCGATGTGGTAATCGGTTTTTTGCTCTGACATAAAGGCTATAAAAAGTCCCGATTTATAAATATTGCCATTTTCATCAATGTAAGCTTTTTCGTTAATATCGTATGGAAGATAGGAAAATAAATTTTCACTCAATGGTTTTGCATCTAAACTAAAAAAGTCGTTGTTAAAATAATATTATTTTTGGGGCCATAATTTCCATAAATATTATGATGGAAATTTTCATATTCTTTTTCATCAAAGGAATAAATTTTTGTGATATTAAGGGTATTTTATCAAACCCAAAGGCTTGAGGAATGCTATCCAAATCCAGCAGATTAAAGCTTTTCTTCGAATCATCCATAAGCTGGGAAAAAAATTTATAAACGTTTTGGATGGTTTGCCTTAAATCAAGTTTTGAAAAATTTGCGCTGTTTTAATATGTCAAAAAATTTTTCATGCTTTTTGAGTGGATTTTTAAGAAGAAGGCAAATTCATCTCCCTATTAAAATCGCTTGTCAAAAAGCTCTCTTGGTCTGTTTTATGGCCCAAAAATTCGCCGTGAGATTTTTTTGTTTGGATTTTGAAATTAACGCATAAGCCCTAGTATCAATGCTCGCATAATGATTGCTTAAATTTAAAGTCGCTTTACTAAGCCACCAAGTCTTCTCTCAAAGTCCGCCCTATAAGCTCTGCTTAATTTTTTTACGGCTGGATTATTATTAGTGCGGAATTCGTGTTAATTCTATGAATGCCATTTCATCGACCATAACGACACCATAAATAAAATATACAAAACTTTCGCTTTTTAGAAACTCCATATTTCTTTTAACGATGTAGCCCACTAAAACATTTCTTAAACTATCATCATTAGTGACCCTGTAAATTGCAACCGCTTGTTTATAAGTTGTAGTTTGATTTGAAATTGCTAGAATATTCATTTTCAGCTATAAAAAAGCATTGGTTCTATACCCACCCTTAACCTCTTTCATCTCATCAAAGCTAAGTTTTTTCACACCCACACTTGCATCCCTCAAAACACCATTGCTAACCTTAGCCAAAAAATCCCCAGCAAAAACAAAATTTGAAAAATAAAAAAACACAAACAAAAATGCAATTAATTTTTTCATAAGCCAATGATTGATTAATAAATTCAAAACTCACATCGGCCATTTTGGCAGAAAATCTAACAATCATTCAAAATAAATATCTCTTGCTTTATCAAGTGATTTATTTTGGTATCACTATGATAAGGAAAAACATTGTAAAAACTTTTTCTTGTCCTTATAGTCGGAGATCCCGCTTGATCATCGCTCCCAAAAAAGCATTATCGAGCCTTTCATTTCATTTGTCAAAAAATACATTTTAAATTTGTAAAGGATGGGGATTGAGGCAATTTCACAAAACAAGATTTGCAAAATTTGTCGCGAAAAGATGGGATAGACTATTGGCAAAAGCTACAAAGTGGTGATGCTTTTATTTGGAAGCTTACTGATGAAAATTTAAGGAAAAACTACCTTACTGGGCAAATTAGATAAACTTGATAACAATATGAACAACTATAAAATAAAAGAATTTTTATCCTTTATAGATGCAAATTCTTTAAAATACTCTTATGAGTAAGATGGTTGAGGTAATCTCATAGGCGATAATTTATCCATAGAGGGCTATGTAAACAGGGCTAAAAATTTAGAAAACGATAAGCCCATTAAAATCTTTGAAGATTTGGGAAAAGAATGCATTCAATTGGTCAATTCTGATATGAGTCTGGATGAATTTAAAAAAATATTTAGATTTTAAACAAAGGCACGATGAGTTTTTGAAATCGCTAGAAGAAGCCTAAAAAGCAAGAGGTATGGATAATAGTCCTATAAAAAACACAAGCAGCAAAGAAACTTCAAAAGAAAACAAAATCCTTTAAACCCATGCAGGCAGAAAGTAAAAATAAAAAAACCTACAAAGATGAAATAAAAACTTATTTTTAGGAGCAATTTCTAAAAACTCAGCAGAAAAATGGAGTAGATATTTTAGAGCTTTTGGAAAGATTCAATAAACGAAAAATAGATATAAGAATTTAATTTTCATTTTATTTGGGTTGCCTGATATTTTTTATAAAGTGGCGCTATGTCTGATAGTTGCACCAAGATATGCTTGCCTTTTTTAAAATTTTATCCAATAAAACAAAAATTATTTGAATTATTTTTCAACCAGCTTTTCTTTCTTGCAAAATATCTCTTGCATTCTTTTTAATTCATTGATTTTATCCTGCCATTGCATGGTGGTGTTTTTTCATAAACAAAATTTAAAAACTTATAAATTCCATCTGCCAATTTATTTTAAAAATTTTTTAATAGGAAGTTTGATTTTTTTGACCCTCTTATAATGAAAATGTTGCTTTGTAAAGTTTGATGATTGATTTTGTTCTTTTGCATCTTTTTGGTGTTTTTAGCTTGTTGCGGCGTTCATAAATATTTTTGAGTTACATTTCGCTTTCGTTTCTCGTTTAAATGCTTTTCTTTTGCATTCAAATCTATTTCTTAAATTTTTTGAACTTTTTGCGCGTTTCTCTCTCCTTTTCCCTCTCTTCCTTTTTTTTCCTGACTTCTTTTTCTTTTCTCGACTTAAATCGCTTTCTAGGGCGTTTAATTTTGAATTTGGTTTTAATTCTTTTCGTTAGTGTTGATATTTAAATTTTAATATTAAAAATTTTGCCTTATCAAATTTGAACTCCTATTTTGCAAGAATTAAACTATGCCGGTACCTAATTTTTTTATTCGCACAATCATCTAAAAATTGATTAAAAATTTGCAAGAAAGCTCTTTTTTAGTTTTTACAATCACTTTTTAGCTTAAAATATTATGTGGCATTATTTTTTGCAATAATATACAAGCTAACTCTATTCTTTTAGCCCATTCAAAAAAACAAAAATCATTCTTTATTTTACGAATATTCCCTGCAAACAAAATTGAACCACATCCTTGATAAAAGTTAATTTCATTTCAAACCTTTCTATATTTGGCAATATTTGGGCTTTCATTTTAAGATACATTTCATAGATATGTATTCATTTAATGGCCATTAATTCATAAAGCCATGGTTATAATTCTGCAAATAAATTGTTATTCAGTTTTAATTTATTTCCATATTTTCACAAATCTATGTTTGTATCTAGTATCTATGTTAAAGACACAGCGAACTTTTGATGTCATTTTTTTATACTAATATCCAAAGCATTATGCGAACTTTTTTAATCATCACATATTCAAATAAAAATTTTACTTAAAAGTACCGTAATGTTTTAAAAAATTTTTAAACACAGCGAACTTTCAGCTACCAAAAAACAGCTGATCATTCCCTACAGGAACTTGCCGATAATTCT
>NZ_JAUMZG010000022.1 GCF_030528245.1 Campylobacter sp. | reverse complement strand
AGCAGAACTACTCCTGTCGAAGCCAAGTCGTCCCCATTACTTAGAAATGAGATTGGGCACCTTAACGATAGAAGGGTTAAAAACAGCTAAAACCGCCGCATCATCCTCGTAGCTTTTGCAGTATTTTTCAAGCTGCTCTCCCACCAAAAACATCCACTCCATAAATTCCTCACTCGCAGGCCCCTCAAAACGCCCAGCCTGCGCCATCATATCCTCACAAAAAACGCAAAAATCCGTCACTTCCTCAAGCCCCAGCTCTCTAGCCGCCCAAGCCGTATTATGCGCTAAGGTATCAAGCTCCTTTATGGCCTCTTTGTATTTTATTTTATCGCTACCCAGCTTGACAGTAAGGGGCTCAAATTCATCGCAGAATTTTCTAAAAAAGTGCAAAAATTTCTCCACCATATCGCCATCATATTCAAGCTCTAATTTTGTCAAAATCCCCATTTTCATCGCTTTAATTTTTTAGCACGATTGTAGCAAAACTAATCAATTCATTCGTTTGTGGTGGCTTCAAAATTCGGCAAAATTAAAAAGGCCAAATCGTCTCCAAAACCTTAGTTCCCCAAGGCTTTCTCGTGCTTTTATCCACCTCACCCTCCGTTTTGTAAAGTATCTTAGCATCGGCGATATAGCGACTATCGATGGTATTGTCCTGTCCGATGTCATAGGGACGGATCACCCCGCTAAGCTGGATGATCTGCTTTTCGCCATTGATGAGGAGCTCCCTTGAGCCCTCGATGAAGTAGTTTCCGTTGGATAAAATTTTAATCACCCGCGTCGAAATGGTCGTGCTAAAGCTCTCCTTGCGGCTTTGTGAGCCCGCACCCTGATAATTGCTCGTGCTGTTGGTTTGAAAACCGACATTGGAGTAGGCATTGACCCTATCGATGGCCGATTTTACTATCCCCGAGCCTCCCGTTAGGGCGCCGCCGCCTAAATTTGCGGTGTTGGTCCTATTGGTAGCCTTGTTGGCCTGAGTGCTTTGCGTGGTATTTTCTTGGATGATGACGGTGACCAAATCATTGACATTCATCGCCTTTTTATCGGAGAAAAGGGGATTATCCCCGCGGCCAAAAAGCGAGCCGGGCGCGGATGCTACATTATGGCTCTGCTTGGGGGCTAGCTCCTCGACATAGGCAGGGGGCTTCATTGAAATTTCAGGATCCACCGCCGCACTGCATCCCAAAAATACAAAAGCAAGCGCACAATATGAAACTTTTTTCATCACCATCCTTTGATATGAATTTTTGATCGCATCAAGCAAAGAGCGTTCCACTTTAATGCCAAGCCCATCGCGCCCAAAGCGACACGCCAAGCACCCCATTCACAAAAGCTCCCACTCCCCTCACGCCAATTCACGCACCGCCTGCAGGGATGCTGTGAGATTGACGGGGGGCTGGATTAGCACGCGAAAGCCCTCCGATCCGCTCGCTTAATTTTGCGAATTGGGCATTTGAATGAACCCAGCGCCAGACCGGGAAAGTCGGCACAAGGGGCCAGAATTTGAACTCATGAGGGCTATGACCTCTCGCGCCTCTTTGCTGGATGAATTTACCGCCTCCCCACCGCGCGGCAGGTGAGTGCGAAGGCCTCGATCTAGCGGGGAAAGCGACAGGGACTATGGTTTGAGTGGGGATGGGTGGCGTAAAGCGCGAAAAAATCATTCATTCCTCAGGGTGTCTAAAACGCTGACCTTCGTGGCCTTGTGCGCGGGGTAAAAAGAAGAAAGTGCGATGATGCAAAGCGTGCCAGCGAGGGTCAGGAAAAAGTCAAGCAGGGACAAGTCAAGCGGGAGTTTTGAGGTGCCATAGACATCGGCGGGCAGGGAGATGAGGTCAAAATTCCCCAAAACCCACAGGGCGATGAGGGCTAAAATGATGCCGCAAAGCGCCCCGCTGCCGCCTATGAGCATGCCAAGCGCGAAGAAGCTTTTTTTGATCTCCGCCCTGCTCGCGCCAAGGGCTAGGAGGAGGGCGATTTCGGTGCGGCGATTCATCACTGTCATCAAGAGCGCGCTGATGATGTTAAGCCCCGCAACGAGAATGATGAGCATCAAAACGATGAAGAGTGCGCGCTTTTCAAGCTCTAGGGCGGAGAAGAAATTTTGATTTTGCTCCCACCAGCCCACAGCGCGGTAATCCTGCCCCAAAAAGGCTCTGATTTTTTCTATGTCCCTGAAGGCGTCCTCGCTATAAACGCGGATGCCATCATACCCGCCATCACTGCGGCCTAGAATTTTTCTTAAACTCTGCATCGAAACGAAGCTGTAGGCCTTGTCGTAGAAAATGAGCCCTGAGTGGAAGGTCGCTTTGAGCTCAAAGCGCTTGGTGGTGGGGATGAGGGAGAGACCGCTGGGGCCTGGGTGGGGGAAAATCATGGTGAGCTTGTCGCCTTTGGCGAGGGCGAATTCCTCAACCAGGGCGCTTCCTGCTAGAATTTCATAGCCGTTAAGCGTCCCCTCTCCTAGGGCTTGGTGGAGGACTTGGTTGATTTTTTTTTCGGCCTCAAAATCCACGCCAAACATCACACCGCCCTCAAAGTGCTGCTCATTTTTAGCGATCGCCTGAGTGGCGATGTAGGGGCTGAAGAGGAGCTTGGGGAAATTTTCACGCAATGCCCTAAGCAAGATCTCATCGGCAGGGGCGTAAAACTGCGGTAAAATCGTGATGGGATAGTTCATCACAAAAAAGCGCTTTTGGAATTCTTTATCAAAGCCGTTCATGATCGCCATCGCCACAAGCAGGACGCAAAGCCCCACGCAAACGCCAAGAAAGGCTAGGAGCATGGAGAGATTGATGAAGGGCTGCTCTTTGTCAAAGCGGAGATACTTAAAAAGTAGGTAGCGGGTTAGGTTCATGGAATTCTCCAAAATGCTTTTCAATGAAAATATAGCAAACATCAAGCGATCTGCAATGCCCTCCATTAAAACCTTTTGTAAAATTTTCCTCTTCAAATCGTACTAACGAGGAAAAATTACATCAGAAACGATACTCTCCTTTGAGCAGCCCACTCACACCGCCATCACCCTTTAATGTCGTTTGAAGATTGACATTAGTTTCCAGTAAAAGAGCATCATTAATCTTATAGTTTGCCGTTAGATCAAGATTATAGATCAACCTATCACTTTGCAAATCATATCCCACGAAACGATTGGAGCCATCAATACCAACGTGTATTTTATCATTTGTCCTTGCGATAGCTTTTTTTCCAGATATCCCCGCACTCAAAAATAAATTTTCTTTAGTATAGCCACACTCAACACCTAAAATACCATTCAACGCACGATAATCATAGGGCTTTACCCTCATAATATCCAGAGCGTATCCTGCCATTTTATTGATGATATATTCCAAGCCAAAGATAGGTTTGGTCTTGCTAGCATCAAATTCAAACGCATATTTATAAATACCACTTATGCCAAAACTACGATCTGTCATCCTGTCCATCGATAACTTGTTGTATTTTTTACTTTTACCTATGACATAATTGTTGCTAAATTGTAGTTCGTGTGCATCGTGCGTTAAAGCGCCATAAAGGCCAAATCCGTAATTACTCGTATTATCATTATATGCACTATTACTCGCATAACTTTTTCCAAAGCTCATTAAAAGGCCTAAAATTGCGTCCCTTTCATTAAACATAAATTGCTTATCGTATCCAAAAGTGGTGCTAAAATATTTTAAATGTCCATTACTATCAAAATATCCACCTCCAGTATTAACCCACATGCTATTGTGAGGATTTTCAACATTAGGGATAGGTAAAGGCAAATCACTGACGAGTGAAGCGTATAAATAAGGACTAATTTCATTGCTCGCACTGATATTATTTTGAATGGCACCTATACGCTTACTTGTAATTTTATTATAATGACTGATTATTTGTGAATTTGTATTTTGAGTTATTGTTTTTGAAATGTTTTTAGCATCACTATCAATCTTTTCAATTCTTTCAACAATTCTATCAATAGCATGAGTATTATTTTTATTGAAGGCTACATCTAAAACTAATGGATGATTCGCGTGTGTAGCGATGAAATCACTGAGTAAAAAAAATTGATGATGTTTTGTACGATTGTCAATAGCACTCATTATACGTTCGGCACTAACTTGATTATCTTGTGCAAAGCTTATTTTTATGCCCGTGTTTGTTTTAGTAGCGATCGCTTGAATTTTGCTATTGCTGTCTTGACCCTCAAAATGTACCAAAAGATCTCCTTGTGATGTCAATTTTTGAAGCATAATCACATCATACAGGCGACCCAATGTCGTATCATTATCCAAATAATTTTCAACGAAAGATACGACCACTCTACCCGTATTTGCAAAGCTCATCTCCACATCATCGAGTTTGAGTGCTAGAAATTTCTCATCACCCTTGCCGCTGCCCACATTTTCTAATTTTAAACTATCGCTTAAGATAATGTGTTTTACGCCATTATTTCTCCAAGTAACCCTACCATTATCGTTTTGTTTATGAGTTAAATTTTTTATCTTTAAAATGGATGTATCATCAAATGTGGAATTTTTAAGCGAAAGAGTGGAATTGATATTTTCAAAAGCTAAGGTGGATTTTTTTAAATTTATGTTTTGAGGAATTTTTGATTCATCGGCAACGTTCAGAATCGATTCATTAAGATTGACTTTAAAATTTAAATTTTCATTCTTAATATTAAACATTATTTCACTCTTCTCCAACTTGAGCTCATCGATGTTAAGTTGAGAATTTTTATCAACAAATATAGAACTTTTGTTTATATTTTTGACGTGTAGCGCCTTTGCCGTAAAAGAAGAATTATCTTTTAACCTTAAGCCTTCTTTTAAAATTTTTATTTCATCTTGTTTTGCATCCAGATTGGAATCACCACTTAGATCTATACTCGCACTCAATTCTTTTATGCCATTAGATACGATTTTGGATTGAGCATTGGCTGTCAATTTTCCTCTAAAAGTAATGGTATCTTTCACGCTTCTTGAATCAATGGTTTGACTTTGTACATCTTGCTCGAGCTCTTTGCTATCCTTAGTGTCAATGTATAGAAGTTTGCTATTAAAGGTAAGTTGGGAGCTATCATTGAGCGTAATGTCTGCGATTATGTCAGCATTTCTTTCAATGAAAAGCTTAGATTGCCCACTCAATGCAATCATTCCGCTATATTCTCTTTGTATCCAGTCAGGCTGTGTCAAGGTTACAGTTTGATTCACAACCATATGCCTCAAGTCCATTAAATTGGCCTTTTCTTTATCAAATTTATCAATATAATACCCGATAAAATATTCCTTAGCGCCCCAAAAAGTTGGAATGGGAGGGAGGCTCAAATAACCATCTTTCCAAGTCGCATGTGGCACAGGTTTTCCTTGTAAAACAATGTGTTGATTATCCCCAAACAAACTTTTAAGATGAAACCCTCCATCAAAAATAATTTTCCCAATGGCTACATTGGTTTCATTTGTAGCACCTGCTTGGATCTTGATATTGCCACCAAAAGTCGCATGCACAATGATATTTTTTTTATTGTTAAGCCTGAGTGTGGAAATTTTTTCAGCATTGTTAGAAATTATAGCGTTTGCATTAAAAGCTTTAACGCCTTCCATGACAGCACTATATCCATTTAAATCAAGCCTTCCTCCATTCTTGCCAAAGCTAAGTTTATTGTAATCCGTCGCATTTTCAGCATCAATGATCAATACGCCTTCTCTATGTGCCAAATGCACTTCTTTAAAGCTATCTTTAGCCTTTAATCTTGTAATGCCCTCCCCCATACGTAATTTACCATCCGTAGCCTTCACCACTTCAAGAGTTCCTTTACCGATTTTGTGCAAATCGTCTTTTGTGGATACATTCCATACAATCTTAGAATTTTTGTTAGTTACATCAACTCCGGCACCTGCAAAACGACTATTGCCATTGACATTAAGCGTTTTTTGTTCGCCCCTTAAGATAATGCCTCCAGCATTCACAACCTCCTCATTGATGTTAATTGTTCCATTCTCACTATAAACATTATCCTTATCCTTCTCAAATTTTTCTATCCCATTTATCTCTTTTTGTACTTCAAATTGTTTTTTAAATTCTTCAAGTTTGCTCGGAATGGCAATGCTGAAAAAGGTATTTGCAACCTGATTGTTATCTGCCCTCGTTGCACCCCATGCTGTCCCAATCAGCTCCCATTCCTTCCGTTTATTATTAAAAACAAGTGCGGGGCTTCCACTATCTCTGTATTAATGAGTCCTCTAAGCGGACCGTAATTGTTATTGTTTACCACTAGTTTATTTGAATCATTAATCTCATTAAGTTTGAGATAAAAAAAATTTCCGGCTATACCCGGACTCTTTACAGAATCACTAGCTTGAGGCGATCCCTGCCAATCACCAAAACTCATAAGTCCTTGACCGCTCCTGTATAATATAATGCGTTCCTCTCCATCATAATTGGTATGATAATCTTGTGGATTTTTTTTAATGTCTTGAAAATTAGTAATTCTATAGCCCCCTTCTACGATGAATTTATTCACTCTCGTGAATGCAGAATCATTCAAATATGGATTGATTTTTATGTCAGTGTAAGTCGTCTCGCCAAGCTTGAAGTTTTTTAATACGAAACGATTTTGATTTGGAGCTACAACATGTTTTGAAGAGGCTGTATAAGCGCCGCCTACTGAAGTTCTATTAGAGCCATCAAACTTTAGAAAGTCAGGAAAGGGTAAATTGGGCAAAGCAACTTTAGTACCATCTTTTTTCATTATGGTTATATTTTTAGAGTCGGCACTAAACTGCCCTAAATTCTGCCCGAAGTCCAGATAGTCTCTTGTAAAAAAATTATGTCTATCCACATTCATCGCATATAAGCTTTGTGCGGCAACAATGGATAGTAAAAAAACCTTTGCTGACATTGAAAACTCCACAAAATTTAAAATTTGAGATTATAATCATATTTTATCAAACAAAATTATTTAATTTTATCCGGTTATCTCTATCAATCATTTCTCCGTGTTTCAAATGTTTGACATTTGCCACATTACCAATGCACTCCCTAACCTCATTGATGAGTGCGATTTAAAACAAACTTTTCGATCAAAGCAACATCAGAACCGAATAAATTATTTTCATTATTTCGTATCCATTTTCGATTAAGTTTTATAGCTTCAATACTCTCATCAATGCCGATAAATTTTCTCCCTAAATTTAGGGCTTCTTGTAAAAATCCTCCCCCTCCACAAAAGCAATCCATAACCCTAGAACCTTCATTTGACGACATAGCAATAATACGCCTTAGCATTGCTCTATTTTTCTCGGTAGGATAGGCTGGATTTTGAGAGTCTTTACACTCCCAAATATCTTGTATCTTTTTGCCTTTGCATTCATCTATATAAACTTTCTTGCGTGGATTATTTGTTTTACTCCATTCAATTAGTCCTGCTTCTTGCAATCTATTAAGCTCTTTATATTAACTTTTATAATCTTTACAATCTCGCACACATCATAATTATGATTTTTACTTAGCATTCCAAAGATTTTAAAAGTCTCTAGCAAAAAGTCTTTATCCTTAGAATCTAAGATAAGCAAACCGCATTCTTTAGATTCTGCCACTCTGCCTAAAAGTGTGGGGTTACAATGCAGCTCTGTGATAGGAAAGCAAACATAAAGCATAGGCTGCACACCAACCGCCCTTTGCTTTTCTTTAATAATGATTTCTACTAGCACATCAAAATGATTAAATTTATGCACCAAAAGCGGATATTTGACTTGAGATTCATAAAACTCCACACCTAAAATCTTTTTACTTATAGGGTGGCTTCGTAAAATCTGTAAATCACTCCTAGAATCTAAATATTCATCATCGTTAATATTTTGCAAAAATGCTAATAAATTTGTTATTTCACTCTCTGTAATAATCCCCCATTGCGTGAAATAGTACAGATATTCACTAAGCTCATACAGGGCTTTTGTCTTGCCATTTGCCCCGATAAACTCACTTTGCCCTAAAGTGCTTAAAGCCAATTTTTCTTTATCATTTTTATCTACATCATAGCCGATTTGCCACTCAATGTAATGCTTTTGTGAAAATGGAATCTGTCTTGTTGCAGTGGGCAGTCCATATTCATAAAAGCTATTGCGTGTTTTTACTCTCGTTTTGCCACTTTGTGTGGTAAGCGGAATTTCTACAAAGATTTGTTTATTTTCACATTTTTGTATTTTCATAATGCACTCCTAGTAAATCTCTAAAATACTGCAAAATCTTAGGGCTTAGAATCTTGCTTTCACTCGCCATTATAAAGTGAGATTCTAGAGCTTTAAATTGTTGAAAGTCAATCATTACTTCACAATTTCCAAAATAATAAGGGATATGTGGCAAAAATAATTTAAACACATCAACATAGCAATAAAGGCTATATTTTTCTTGTGGGACAAAAATCGTATTGCTATTTTCTGTGTTTATAAAAGTCTTAGAGCGACGCAGGGCATTTATATCACGCATTGTGTAAAACATCGCTTTGATTTGAGAGTCTGCTACACGCTTTTTATTAGGATATTTATCAATGTAATTGCCGATATAGTCAAAATCATTTAAGCTGAATGTTTTACTCTCATTTTTGTTTGCCATTGTCTTAAAATTAAAATTGCAAATATAGTCATAATCCATTCCATTACTATCCCTTTTATACAAAGCAATAATTATGGGAAAATACCCCTTAGAATCTTTGCAAAAAATTTGAGAGCTAATAATTGTAGAATCTATGAGTTTATAAGCTTTTGCAAAATCTTTTAATGCGCTAAAATTTGCCCTTTTTATCAAATAAGAAAGTGGGTGCAAAACACAGATAAAATCCGCCTTTAATCTCTCATAAGAGCGTAAAAAGCTTATGCCTATATCTCTATGTTGTAAAGCAGAATCTATTTGTATAGAATCTTTATTTTTAAGATGATTTTGCACGATAGAAGTTCTGTCATTATAAGGTGGATTACCCACGATGATGAGCTTATCAGTTTGCGTGAGATTAAAATGCTCCCTAGTAACATTATGCAATGCGTTTTTATGAAGCAAAATCACCTTAGAATCCAGTGTGCGTTTTGCGATATGTAAAGCCATTTTATCAATATCAGCTCCAATAATTTTGCTAAAGCTATCTTTAGCAAATCCGCTTTTTATAATGGCTTGTGATTGCAAGAAATTCCCACTCCCACACGAGCTATCAAGCAGCACATAATCTTTAGAATCTATATATTTTTTAAGCATTGTATAGACTGCATTGACCAAAAAATCAGCAGTATAAAAACTGCCAAGATTGATTTTTTCTTGTGTGCTTAAATGCGTTGGTTTTGTCATTGATTTATCTCTACTCCCACTCAATCGTTCCCGGGGGTTTTGAAGTGATGTCATACACTACGCGGTTAATGCCTTTTACTTCGTTGATTATGCTAGTTTTGATAAAACTAGAATCTAGCATTGCATTTTCTAGGCTTTTTTGCGAGAATAAAAACCGCCCATCACACACAAAGCCAAGCTCCTGCCAATCTGTGTTATTTAGCTTGTCGCATATTTTTTGCAAAAGCTCAAAATCAAGTAAGGGTTCTATGATTTCGCTTTGATTATTTTTAGCAAAAGCTTGATCAAATCTTTTCCATTTTATAGAATCTATCTCTCTAGTATTATCTGGCGACATAGGATACACTCTAAAAAGCTGGTCTAAATAGTCTCTTTGATTAGCAAGGACTATGCTTTGTTCCAAAAAATAATTCAAACAAATGTCCTTACTATATCTTCTCTACCACCCCACCCCTCTTAGGTCCGCTCTTTCCGTGGCATTCTTTAAATTTCCTCCCGCTTCCGCAAGGACAAGGAGCGTTTCTAGGGACTTTTTTAAATTCCACCCCACCCAAATCATCCCCACTCACACCCGGCTCAGCGCCCCGCTCCAAGGGCACCTCCTCACCCGCTCTTTCCAAATTCTCCGCCCCTTTTTGCGCAAAACGCACGCTAAAAAGCAGCTTGACGCTTTCAAATTTTATCCGCTCCACAAGCTCCAAAAAGAGGCTATAGCTCTCCTTTTTATACTCCACCAAAGGATCTTTTTGATTATACCCCCTAAGCCCTATGCCCGTTTTTAAAATGTCCATTTGGTAAAGATGCTCCCGCCACGCATTATCCAAAACCTGCAAATACAAAATTCTCTCCACCCCAGCCCTCTGCTCCTTTGCGATGCCAGCCATCCTCTCCTCATAGCCCTGCTTTAAAAGCCCCACGAGCTTCCCCTCTAGCGCGCTCAAATCAAGCTCCCTCAGCCCCCCAAGCTCAAGCCCCAAGTCGCCCCGAATTTGCCGCCCCAGCTCCTCCACCCCGTCCTCGCCCTCCAAAAACGAGGCCAAAAGATGCTGGACATACTCAGCGATATTTTGCGAAATTTTCGTCCCGATGTCATACTCCTCATCTAAAAGCTCATTGCGATAGCGATAAATGTTTTTCCTTTGTTCATTCGCCACATCGTCATACTCGAGCAAGTGTTTGCGGCTTTCAAAATGCAAATTCTCCACCTTTTTTTGCGCATTTTCCACCGCCTTTGTTACGATGCGACTCTCAATGCTCTCCCCCTCCTTGATCCCAAGCCGCTCCATAACGCCCTTAATCCTATCCCCCCCGAAAATGCGCAAAAGATTATCCTCAAGGCTAAGAAAAAAGCGACTCACCCCCGCATCGCCCTGTCGTCCCGCACGGCCGCGGAGTTGGTTGTCTATCCTGCGGCTCTCGTGCCTTTCCGTGCCGATGATGTAAAGCCCCCCAAGCGCCCTCACCTCATCGTCAATTTTTATATCCACGCCCCGCCCGGCCATATTCGTCGCTATGGTTACAGCGCCCCTCCTGCCCGCATCAGCGATGATCAAGGCCTCCTGCTCGTGATTTTTCGCATTGAGGACATAGTGGGGGATTTTTTCTTTTTTCAGGAGAGCGTG
This sequence comes from Campylobacter sp., assembly GCF_030528245.1. Taxonomy (GTDB): domain Bacteria; phylum Campylobacterota; class Campylobacteria; order Campylobacterales; family Campylobacteraceae; genus Campylobacter_D. Next base: position 14,439 of record NZ_JAUMZG010000022.1, on the reverse strand, counting down.
CAGGGCCTCACTGCGCTCGATGCTAGCCGTGCCCACAAGCACAGGCTGTCCTTTGGAATTTGCCGCCTTGATCTCCTCGATGACGGCTTTAAATTTCTCCGCCTGACTCTTGTAAATCAAATCATCCTTATCCTGCCTTTTGATGGGCACATTCGTAGGGACAGAAATCACATCCAGATTATAAATTTGAGAAAACTCCCCAGCCTCCGTCTGCGCCGTGCCCGTCATGCCAGCGATTTTCTCATACATCCTAAAATAATTTTGAAAAGTGATGTCCGCCAGAGTCTGGCTCTCCTCTTGAATTTTCACCCCCTCCTTCGCCTCCAGGGCCTGATGCAGACCCTCGCTGAAGCGCCGCCCCTCACTGAGGCGCCCTGTGAATTCATCCACGATGACAAGCTCCCCCCCCCGCAAGACATAATGCACATCGCGCTCGAAAAGATTGTGCGCCTTGAGGGCCTGATCGAGCTGGTGGGCCAAAACGGCATTGTCAAGGCTGTATAAATTCTCCACACCAAAAAGCTTCTCCGCCTTGGCGATACCAGCCTCTGTGATGAGGATGGAGCGGTTTTTCTCATCCACGATAAAATCACCCTCCTGCTTGGCGCCCCCGGCCACTTCCTTCGCCTCCAGGACCCTGCCCCTTTGCAGGGCCTTAGCGACCTCATTGGCCCTCATATAGCCCTCAAGGCTGCGATTTGCAGGGCCTGAAATGATGAGGGGGGTTCGTGCCTCATCGATCAAAATGCTATCCACCTCATCCACGATGACAAAATGATGCCCCCGCTGCACCTTCTCGGCCTTAGAAAATTTCATGTTATCGCGCAAATAATCAAAGCCAAATTCGTTATTCGTGCCGTAGGTGATGTCGCACTCGTAGGCTTTTTTATGCTCCAAATCGCTATTTTGTGAGGACAGCACCACGCCCACAGAAAGGCCCAAAAAATTATAAATCGCGCCCATTTGCTCAGCGTCCCTCTTGGCCAAATAGTCATTCACCGTTACCACATGCACGCCCTTGCCGCTCATCGCATGAAGCACGACAGCTAGGGTCGCCACGAGGGTCTTGCCCTCGCCCGTTTTCATCTCGGCGATCCTACCCTCGCAAAGCACCATCGCGCCGATGAGCTGCACATCAAAATGGCGCATATTAAGCGTCCTTTTGCCCACCTCCCTGACGATGGCAAAAACATCATTGAGGCAGTCGTTTTCGCTTTTTTCCCCGCTCAAAATTTGCTCCCTCAATTTCGCAAATTCCCCGCAAAGCTCCTCATCACTCAGGGCCTCATATTTTGGCTCTAGGGCGTTGATGAGCCCCACGCGCTTTTGATACCTTCTCACCTCGCGCTCATTTTTGGTCCCCAATAAATTTTTCAAAGCGTTTATAAGCATTTTCAACCCCAGCCGTAAAATCAAAAATGGGCATTATAATAGGATTTAATTAAACTTAGCTACAATGCGCACAGCAGCAGAGCCAAAGTGCGTTTTGGAGTGGGTGATGAAGATTTTGATTTTTTTAGGCCTTTTTTGGGGGCCAATTTTTGCCTTGGATTTGAATTTCAAAAACCTGAGTGCGGACTTTGTCCAAGGTGTGCACTCTCAGCAAGGGAAAATCGAATACAAGGGGCATTTTGTGCTGCAAAACAATAGGGCCCTTTGGTCCTATGAAGAGCCTGCAAAGAAAGAAATTTACATCAATGATGATGAGATTGTGATTGTGGAGCATGATCTTGAGCAGGTGTTGATTTCAAGGATAGATAGCATCCCAAACCTCAGTGAAATTTTCAAAAAGGCCAAGAGGCTGGGGGCTGCAAAATTTGAAGCCAAATACCAAAACATCAACTACACCATCGAGCTGGAAAATGATGCGATCAAAAAAATTTCTTACAAGGATGAGCTGGAGAACTTCGTATCCATCACGCTTTTTAAGCTTCAAAAAGACGGGCCCATCGATCCTAAAATTTTCACCCCCAAATACCCGCAAAACTACGACATCGTGCGTTAGGGTTGGCTTTGATTGCCCTCAAATTCCACCGCAAAGCCCTCGCTGGGATTTGTGAGATTCCCCTCCTTAATCACCCTTTCGATCTTCCTTGAGAGCTCAAAAAGCTTAGGGTCTATCGCGCCATCATCCTCTGGCCCTTCATCGCTCATTGGGGGTAAAATTGGCGGGATTTTGAGCGTGCGGTTGGAATCTGCACCTGAGGACGCAAATTTTTGAGTCTGTGCGGTGGTCTGTGCGGGGGCGGGTTTGGTCTCGATGCCCTGCAAAAAGCGTTTCAATTCCTCAAGGTCAAATTTTTCCACCCCGCTTAGGGATAGGATATAAATGCTATCGATTTTGATTTTGTATTTTTTATCCAAGAATTTTTCTAAGGTTTTTTTAAAATTATTCTTCCCCAGCTCGGTGAAAATGTCCTCATAAAAAAAGCCAGAAAGGACCGTATGCACCGCGTCAATAATTTTTTTTTCATTGTCCTTGACATTTTTACCCTCAAATTCCAAGCCAAGCTCGATCTTCTTCAAAACATTCCCCCCGCTTTTGGAGTAAAGCTCGGTTCTTAGCCCTTCAAGCTCTAAATTTTGGGCACTCAAAAAAAACGGCAAAAGCATTAAAATCATCCTCTTCATCGCATCGCTCCTTCATTTTCCAAATCCACAAAAATATTTTTCTCATAAAATTCCCGCACGCCCTCGTCCATTTTCAAGGCCTGCATGAAATAATCCTCAAATTCAAGCGGCTTGGAATAGACAATTTTCAAATTTTTAGGCTCAGTAGCCCTAGAAAGCGCCACATAAAGCTGCCCGTTTTCAAAAATGTGATCGATATCGCACACCAGTTTTTCTATGCTCATGCCCTGAGATTTGTGGATGGTGATGGCGTAGGCGAGTTTGAGGGGGTATTGCGTGAGGCTCGCTCGCGTGATGAACCCACCATCCTGCCCCAGCTCTTCAAGCAAAAAGGTATAGGGCCTGAGGATGATGGTGTGGTGGTTGTTTTTGCGGATTTTTATGCACCCCTCCTCATCGGCGATCTCCTCCACCACACCCTGCTCGCCGTTGAAATAATTTTGCTCAAAATTGTTGATGCAGAAAATCACTCGCGCCCCGACCTTGAGCTGCAACTGAAGTAAAATTCCAAGCCCCCTCACCCAGGCATCAAACTGCTCCTTGCTCAAACCCTCATCGTTGATTTTTTCCGCAGCCTGAATGCAAAATAGCGGGTTGGGAATTTTTGCAAGCTTTTGCTCGTTGATTGAATTTGCGCGCTTGTTGATGCCACAAAGCAGGGTGAAATCATCATCCAAGTCCTCAAACGCAGCCGGAGAGATGAGAAAGCGCTTGAAATACTCCACCTCAATCCTCGCCCAATCCCCCTCGCGCAAAAGGGACAGATGCCTGTAAAATAGCGCATTGCTTGTTCTTTTCGGCACCGAAAGCTTGAGATTGACCAACTGAAGCTCCTTCCAAAAAAAGGAGGCAAAAGCATAGTGAGAGTGTGAAAAAAGCGAGCTTTGCTTGGGCGCTACGGGCGGGAGCTGAAAAAAGTCCCCCACAATCAAAATTTTACCCCTAAAGCGAGAACTCCCAAGCCGCAGCGCTATCATGTCAAAAACCGCAGCGCTCACCATAGAAATCTCATCGATGATGATGAGGTCGAGTTTTTTTAAGAAAGCGTTAAGCTTTTCAAGCTTTTCGCGCTGCTTTCTGTCATAAATTCCCAAATTAGCCACGCTTTGGATGCGCCCCAGACAAAAAAAACTATGTAGGGTGCAGCCGCCGATATTAAAGGCGCTCAAGGCCGTCGAGCCCAGCGCTACGACATTTTTGCCGCTTTTTTTGTAGGAATTTTTAAGCTCGTGCGTCAAAAAACTCTTTCCAACCCCCGCCCCGCCGCTTAAAAAGACATTGTGCTTTTGCAAAATTTGTTTGAGTTTGTCAAGCATTGGATTTCCTTAAGCTATAATTGTAGCCATTTTTAGTAAAGGGTCGATGATGCGTTATCTTTCGTGCTTTTCGTGCTTGTTGGCACTTTTTTCCCTCGCTTGCAGCGCGCAAAAAGCCCACGCTCCGATGTATGATTTAGAGCCCATGCCCAAGATCGTCGTTGAAAAATTCCCCTACGCCACTTTGGAATTTGAGCAAGATCCCAGCCAGCTTTCCGCCCTAAAAACGCAAAATCCCCACCATCCCCAGTCCTACAAAAAGCACTTTTTCTCCGCTTGGCACGGCTCTTTTGAGGGGGTGCGAAAAAACGATGCCTTCTGGTCCTTTGAAGGCTATAAAAGGGGGGAGTATTATTTTTTCAACAAGCAAAAAATCCCCGACCAGTGGTTTGATGAGGGCATCCAAAACGCTAACATCAGCGCCCTTGGCACGAAAAGCCAAAAGGCCCTCGTGGTGCAAAATGCCTTTTTGAAAAATTTCCCCACGCAAAGGGCCCTGCTCAAATACCCCTTCAGGGACAGTGAGGGCATCCCCTTTGACTACGCTCTTGATTCGGTTTTGAATGCGGGAAGTGCCGTTTTGATCTCGCATTTTAGCAAGGATAGGCGTTATGCCTTCGTGCTGAGTGAGGGGGGGATGGGCTTTGTGGAGGCTGAAAATTTGGAAATTTTTAGCGAAAGGAGGGCTCAAATTTACGAAAATTTACCCCTCATCACCCCCCTGAGGGAAAGAATGCCCGTGTGGGATGAGGATGGGAAATTCTTTTTTGAAACCAGAATCGGCGCGCTCTACCCCTACTATAAGGACGATGCGAAGTATTATTATGGAAAAATAGGCGCTAAAAAATACAAAATCGCTAAAAATCAAGCCTCTCCCTTCCCCCTCGCCTTTAACGATGCGAATTTGAAGCGTCAAATTGGGGAGCTTTTGGGGTTGCCTTATGGCTGGGGTGGGTATGATTTTGAGCGAGATTGTTCTTTATTTTTGCGGGATATTTTTGCGCCCTTTGGCATCTACCTGCCGCGCAATTCTTTGGCACAAAATAACGCTTTTACGCATTTTGATGTGCGTTTTTTAAGCAATGAGCAAAAGCAGGATTTCCTCAAAAAATTCGGCAAGGCCTACCTCACCTTCATCTACATGCGGGGGCATATCATGCTTTATGCGGGGACCTTGAGGGGTGAAAATGTGGCCATCCATGATATTTGGGGACTCAGGCTTGGGGAATTTGACAGGCTGCTCATCGCGCAAAGTGCCATCACAAGCCTTGAGATAGGCCGTGGGGAGGTGAGCGAGGAAAATCTGCTCCTCAGTAAAATCGAGGAATTTTCTTTCGTGGAATTGAACGAAAAGGAAAAAGCCTCCATAGAAAATTATTTGCAGGGGCTCAAAACCCAGCCTTGAGGGCGATTTGAGTTTGGATGGTGGGGGTGGGTTAGGCGATGGAATGCCGCTAAATTCGGCGCCTGTGAATTTGTGATAGAATTTAATGTATTCTTAAAATGAGGGTGGATGGCCATGCAAAAAATCAAAGAATTCAGTCTTAATTTTCTCTTTAAAATTTCCAATCATCCCGTGCTTTTGAGGGATTTGTTGGAGGCAAATGCCCTCTTTAACGAAGACATGCTCATCGATCCTGCCAAGCTTAATTTCAAAATGAAACATCTCAATGCCTATTTTTATTACGGAATTTTATGCCTGATGATCCTGCTACCCCTGCTTTTGATCACGCATTATTTTTTTACTCTACTTGATTTTCACATCAGCATTATCAGTGCGGTTTTGGTAACGGCCTTTGTGTTTGTGGGCTTTGATTTGTTTAAAATTTATACCCGCAAAATCATCTCAAAAAAACTCATAAAAAAGGCTTGGGATCTTCATTTTCCATGCTTTGACTATGAAAAATATTCCAAAATCGTTGAAGAAATTTACAAAGACGCCCTCAAAAACGAGGCTTCAAAAATCAATCTGGAGCAATATGTCCTAGAAAAGATCGTTGAAGATCACTCCAAATAGTCCAAAATTTGATTTTGAAAGCGCATGTTTTCCAAACGCCTCTTGAGTTCCTTATTTTCCTCAGTCAAAACGCTCTCCTCGGTTTTGAGGGTGGCGATTTCTTTGCTCAGGTAATAAATTTGATTGCGTATGTAAATTTGCGGGGCGAATAAAAACAAAGCAAAGCTCAACAACAAAGCCGCGAAAAGCAGATGGTGGAAATTGAGATTCCTATCCTCAGTCGTAGCCTCGATATAGCCCTCAAGTAGTGTATTTTTAGCCCTTTGAGCGTTTTCATCACTGGGGTCTTTTGGAGGGTCTTCTTGGATCATTTTTGGCGTGAGGGTTTGAGGGGGAAGCATCGTTTGGGCGGGCATCTTCTGTGGGAGGGGGATCGTTTGGGGCTTGGAATTCAAACGACTGAGAGCCTCATTTTTGGGGGCCTCATTTTTTGACAAAATGGGCAAATTTTTGACCCTTGAGTGTCCCTTATCTTTTTTTTGAATTTTAGCCTCAGGTTCTGGGATAAATTTTTTCTTTTTCTTAAGGGCAAAAAATCCCTTTTTATTGCGCTTTTGGATGGGGATTTTACGCCTTTTTCTGTCCTTGAGATAGCTTAAAACCTTAAAGCTCAAGGGCTGCTTTTCCTCATCCAGCTTGACATTGATCAAATCTTCTTTAAGGTAGATGTTGGATTTTTTCTCCTCATGCCCATCAAAATCCTCATAAGACAAGGCTTTGCGCTTTTTAAAACGCCTCCTTAGTATGACATCGCTCTGCGTTTCGTCTCTAAATTCATCATCCAAGGGTCGCCCCTGACTGATGGCACGGGAGTATTTGAGCATTTTTTGACGGATGTTTTGCTTTTCTTTTAAAAAATCATCTTCTCGCATTATCTTGCCTGAAATAAAAGGCTCGCATTTTAGCACAACTTGAGCGGGGATTGGCGCGCACCTCCTCATCGCTTGGCACTATGGGTTTTTTGCTTAGAATTTGACCGCGATGATGATCGCCCCCGCATTCACAGCGCAGCACCCTCTCATCGCAAATGCAAGCCCGGCTCCATTTTTTGAAAAAATGCTTCACCATCCTATCCTCCAAAGAATGAAAGCAAATCACCGCCAAAATGCAATCCTTAAGCCCTAAATTTTCTACCTTTTCCAAAAAAATTCTTAAATTTTCAAGCTCCTTATTGACCTCGATCCTTATCGCCTGAAAAACGAGGGTCGCCTTGGAAATTTTCCTAGAGTCAAGCCTAGCATCGCCTATGATCTCGCGAAGTTTTTTGCCGCTAGTGATGGCATTTTGCGCCCGGGCCTTGATGATTTTTTGCGCCAAAATCTCCGCATCCTTCAACTCCCCATACTCCCTAAAAATCAAGGCAAGAGCGTCCTTAGAATAAGAATTCACCACATCAAAGGCGCTAAATTTCAAGCGCCGATCCATCCTCATATCCAAAAAATCAGACCTCATGGAAAAGCCCCTTCGATTGGCATCCATCTGCAAAGAAGAAAGCCCGATATCGGCTAAAATTCCCCGCACAGAAGAGCTTTCCACCCGATCAAAAATTTCTGTAAAATTGCAATGATGAAGGCTCACTCTCTGGCTAAATTTTTCCAAGCGATTTTGAGAAAATTTCAGAGCCTCATCATCCTGATCGCAGGCTATCAAACGGAGCTTTGGATGCGCGTCTAAGAGGCATTGACTATGCCCAGCATAACCCAAAGTGCCGTCCAAAAAAACACCCTCTTTTAGCGGAGAAAAAAGCTGGAGAATTTCTTGGAGTAAAACGGGCGTGTGGGGTGCTTGCAATCCTCTTTCCTTGTGTGAATCTTATGATTTTCTTAAAAAGTGCAATTGTAGCCAAAAATTTGCCCCAAATATCAAAAAATTAAAGCTCATTTAACTCTAATTAGATACAATCGCCGCTCGTAAAAGTTTATGGAAATTTAGGGCTTGGGATTATGCTTACTTGGATGCAACATCATAAAAAATATCTCATTGTAACGGTATGGGTGAGTGCCATCGCCTTCATCGGCGCTACTGCTGTGGGTTGGGGAGCGTATGATTATAATCAAAACAGGAGCGGTTCTGTGGCCCTTGTGGATGATGAAAAAATCAGTTTCAGCGAGTTCAACACCCGTTACAATAATATCTACAACTACTACAATCAAATCAGCAATGGCAACCTCAATGAAGAAAGCGCGAAGGCATTGGGACTGGATGTTCTGGCCTTGAATTCTCTCATCGAAGATAAGCTTTTGCTGCGTTTTGCTAAGGATTTGGGTTTGAATTTCAGCGAAGAGGAAGTCGTGCAAGAGCTTGCCAAAGAAAGCGCCTTTCAAAACGACAGCGGAGTGTTTGATAAAAACATTTACTACAAACTTTTGGAGCAAAATAAAATTTTACCTAAGGATTATGAGCAAATTCTGGGCGATCAAATCATACACAAAAAGCTCGAAGCGGTCTTTAAAATACCCAGCAGGGAAGAGGAGCTCAAAATGCTAGCGAGCAGCTATTATATGCGGGATTTTTTGAGCATTGCTAGGCTCGATTATGATGCTAAGAATATAGCCATCGATGAAGACAGGCTCAAAAAATTTTGGGAGGGGCACAAAGATGACTTTAAGACTCAAAAAATTTACGAACTTTCCACCTATCTTGTAAAAGTCGATGGTGGGGACTACAAGGAAGAGGAGCTTAGGGCCTTTTATGAGGATGGGGACAATCAATTCAAATATAAGGACTTTAGCGGGAAAATTCTTAGCTTTGAAGATGCCAAAACTGATGTTGCGAGGGACTATGCCTTGGATAAATTTAAGGGCATTGCCAATGAGCGCTTCATCGCTCTGAGGAATAAAAAAATAAATTTTGAAAAAGAGCTTAATGTCACGGAAAATGATATTTTATATCCAATAGAATCTCTGGCTAAGGCTAAAGAGGGTGATGTTTTGAAGCCTGTGGTTTGGAAAGAGGGCTACCTCATCGTGCGCCTTGATAAAACTAACCCAGCACGAACGAAGAGTTTTGAAGAGGCTAGGGAGGAGGTTTTGCCCCTTTATTTGAGCGAAGAATCCAGAAAAAATTTAGAGGCTAAGGCGAGAGAAAATTTAGAGAATTTCAAGGGGATCGACATAGGCTTTGTCAATCGTAACTCCAAAAAAGACGCGAAAAAAATTGAGGATACGATGCTTAATAATGCCGAATTTAGCTATTTTGTCAATAGCGTTTTCAACTCCGATCAAAACAGCTCTTATGTTATCCTTGATGATAAAAGGGCTGTGCTTTATAGGATTAAAAAGCAAAAACTTGATCTGAGTGCTAAAGATTTTAACGAAACTAGGGCTGATATGGAGCGGAATTTACAGGCCCTTAAAGCCAATGAAATCAAGCAAGAGCTTTTAAAAACATTGAGAAAAAATTATCAGGTTGAAATTTATTACAAAGGGAATTGATTTTGAATATATTAGGAATTGATTTGGGCTCAACGCAAACTTGCGCCATCATCGCTCAAAAAGACGACGATGGACTGAAGGTCATCGGCTTTGCAAAAACCAAAACCAGCGGCGTCAAAAAGGGCGCCATTACCAACATAGAACTCGCCTCCAAGTCCATAGAAGAGGCGGTTAGAAGTGCGGAGATGATGAGCGGGGTGCGTTATGATAAGGTGGTCGTTTCTATTTCGGGCGCCTACACAAAAAGCGTTGATAGCGTGGGCGTGGTCAACATCCCCAATCATGAAATCGGCATCAAGGAAATCCATCGCGCCGTGAGCACGGCCAAGCATACGGCAAATTTACCCAGCGGACACGAGATCATCCATGTCCTGCCCTATAATTTCAAGGTCAATGATCTGGAGCATGTTGATGATCCTCTGGGCATGAGCGGTAATCGCCTGGAGGTTTCGACCCACATCGTCATTTCTCAAGAATCGCACATTAAAAATTTAAAAAAAGCTGTGGAGTTAGCAGACCTGAGGGTGGATAATATCGTCCTATCGGGCTATGCCTCATCCATAGCCTGCTTGGATGATAGCGAGAAAGAACTGGGTGCTGTTTTGATAGACATGGGCGGGGCGATTTGTGATATGGCCATTCATACGGGGAATTCCATCCGCTATAATGATTGTTTGCAGATTGGCTCTATCAACATCACGCAGGATTTATCCATGGCCTTGCACACGCCGCTCAAGGAGGCTGAGAAGATCAAGCTTGGATACGCTGCTCTTTCCATGCAACCCAACGCACTCATACAAATTCCCTCCATGGGGGATGAAAGAAGGGTGAATGAGGTTTCCCTCGATGTGGTTTCTAATGTCATTTACGCAAGGGCCGAGGAGACTTTGATGATTTTGGCCAAAATTTTGAGCGATAATCGCTATGCAAATAGTGCGGGCGGCGGCGTCATCCTCACTGGCGGGATGACGAAACTAGCGGGACTTGATGAGCTAGCCCCAGCGACCTTTGACAACAAATCCGTCCGACTTGCTAGCGCGAGAAAGGATTTGATCAATGGCTTTAGTGAAATTTTTAATGACCCTGAAAATACCTGCGCCATAGGGCTTTGCCTTTACGGGGCGGGTTATTTCACCCCCTATGAGCTCGACTCTAATGAAAAGCTAAGATACAAGGGGGAAATTGAAAATTTTAATCGTCAGCCTAAGCAGGATTTCGTTTTGGAAAAAGAGGAACGAAAGGAAACAAAATCCGATTTTTTGGGCGAGGATTTACAGGAAAATGATACAATTTCCATTCAGGAGCAGTTGGAATTTGAAGAAAAAAAAGAAAAAAAACCAAATGTTGTCCGCAGCATTTGGCATAAAATCATGAATCAATTTTAGTTAGGAGCAAGGATTATGGGAGAGTTTTTAGTGGAAGAAATGCAGCACAACAAGGGCGCTAAGATTAAGGTTATCGGTTGCGGCGGAGGGGGTGGCAATATGATCAATCATATGGTCAAAATGGGACTTAATGATTTGGATTTGATCGCTGCAAATACCGACGCTCAAGCCATTTCAAATTCTCTAGCTAAAACTAAAATTCAACTGGGCGAAAAAAAGACTAAGGGCCTGGGTGCGGGTATGTTGCCCGAAGTGGGTGCGGAGAGTGCTAGGGAGAGCTTTGAGGAGATTAAAGCCTCACTGAGTCAAAGCGATATCGTTTTCATCGCATCAGGCTTTGGCGGAGGCACGGGCACAGGCGCTACGCCCATCATCGCTCAGGCTGCTAAAGAAATCGGTGCTCTGACCGTTTCTGTGGTAACGATGCCCTTTACTTTTGAGGGGAAGCAGAGAAAAAAACTTGCAGAAAATGGACTTTTGGAGCTTAAAAAAGAAAGTGATTCCATACTGGTCATTCAAAACGAAAAGCTTTTAAGCATTATCGATAAAAAGGCTGGGATTAAGGACGCTTTCAAACTCGTTGATGATATTCTTGCTCGTGCGGTCAAGGGTATGGTTTCTATCCTGCTTGATAATGGAGACATCAATGTGGATTTTGCCGATGTTAGAACTATTATGAGTCATAGGGGCTTGGCGCTTATGGGCGTGGGCAGTGCTGAGGGAGAGAATGCCATTGAGGAGGCTTTGTCTAATGCCATCGAGTCGCCGTTATTGGACGGTATGGATATTAAGGGTGCTAAGGGTGTTATTTTGCACTTTAAAACAAGTTCTGATTGCTCTTTGATTGAAATTTCAGCAGCGGCAAATAGCATCGAAGAAGTCGTGGATGAAAACGCTAAAATTATCTTTGGATCCACTACAGACGATAGTATGGAAAATAGAGTCGAGGTAACGATTATCGCTACTGGCTTTGAAGACAAGGCGCAAAAAAATTCAAACGAAACGAATTCTACAAAAAAGAATCCTTATCTTAATCTCAAAAAGGTTAGTGGCGGCTATGATGAGGAAATGATGACCCAGCTGGAAACTCCGGCTTTCTTGCGTCGTCAGATGGATTAAAGTCCAAATTTATTGGACTTTTTGTTTAAAATCTGTAGAAAATTTGAGTTCTTGCAATGTGTTTGCTTCCATCGTATCCTTTTCTATCGATGGCTGTGTGTGCATAGAAGGCCGATAAGCTTAGTTTTGGAGTGTGCGCATAGCTTATTCTACCAATAAGCTCATATTTTTTGCCACCCTGTCCAACGAGAGTAACTTCATTACCTTTTCCGTCATAAGATTTAAAAGAAACATTATCGCTAATTTTAGTACCTCCATAAACAGTAGAAAAACCCAAGCGAAGTTTTTTGATAAAGGTATAGCCTATGTCAAAATATGTGAAAGTGTTACGACCTAAATCGCCATTGAGCCTAGAGCCATTGGTATAAAGAATATCAAGTCCAGGTCCAGTGTCCAAGCTGCCCTGATCTTCTATGACTGCGAAACTTTTTTTATTCGTATCTCCATAATGAAGAGCCCCCAATCTAAAATCCCAAACATCATATTTAAATTGTCCATCCAATTGCACATAATTTCCATTGGTAAAATTAGAATTTTTCAATAAATCGCCAACAGAATTTCCTAAATAAACCAGACTCCCCGTATATTTCAACTCAGAAAATGTTGTCTCATAAGAAAGAGAGCCAGCATACAATAAGGCCTTAGAGGGAACATAGCCAATATGTAAATTAGGATTTATCGAATCATCACCCAATGCGAATTTGTTTTGCAAAGATGCACCGTAAAAATTTTTAAAGACGAGAGGAGCAACATCCGCTTGTATATCACTCCCATTATCGCTAAATTTACCATTTTCTAAACGTTTCAATCCAGCCCTTTCCCAATCCCAACTATCAAAGCCAAAAACATTTATGCTAACAGCATCGTTGATCTCCGTAACAAAACGAGTGCCCATTCCTACTATACCCGTGTACACATTTTTACCAGCACCTTCGGTGAAAATATTAGGTCCAGCCCATATGGAGTCGATAGCCTGCCTACCTGCAATGATTTTTGTATTGTAATCACTCAAGCTATAAGTCAAGAAATATTGTTTAAGATTAAAAGTTTTATTTGTATCGGCTTTAGCTTTACTTCCATAGCTATAATCACCACTAGCATAACCCAAATGCGTGAAAATATTAAAATTATCAGCCACATCACCGCTCAATCCCATATCCATTCTATAGGTTGCTATTTGATTCGCTCCGTCAGGATTTGACGAGCCCCCCCAATGTTGATATTGTGGTTCAGTTGTATCCCCGCGACTCCAATAATAACGGTAACGCAAAATGCCCGAAGCCTCTATATTTTTTATAGCTTCATCTAACGGAGCAGCGTTTAAAATGCTCAAATGAGACAATGCCAATAAAGATACTAAGCCCGATCGAAATATTTTCATAAAAAACTCCCTTAAAAATGATTTAGCAAATCATACAAACAAACTGAAGTTTGAATTAAAAATTATCAAAGTTTTTTACAAAATCAATCAATTTGTAGCAATTTCGTAACATAATTACGAAATCCATTAAGTATTATTCCTATACAAAGCCTTCAAATTGTCATAAGCAATTTGAATTTTTTCAAATTGCTCTCTACAATAAGCCCTTTCTATCGAACTTTTGTTGTATTGAAAATCAGGATGATAAAGCTTCACTAAGACAAGATATTTTTGACGAATTTCGCTCAAATCATTTTGCGGAGTGCATTCTAGCGTTGAAAAATAATTACCAAAAAGTTTAGCCAAAGCATCAAATTTCCACCTCACATTCTCCCTGCTGTGGATACCTTGGCGCCATTCTTTGTAATCCTTAGAATTGATTTTGAAATCAACACAATACCTCAGATGTTCACTCTCACTCGCAAAAAGCTCAAAAAGCTCAAAAGTGCTTTCATTTTGATACTTAAGCGCAAATATAAAGGTCCCCTCATCATAAGAGTCAAAATGCTCTTTAAAATAATTTCTCATGTAGCTTACAAAAAGCTTTTCATTGGAACTCAGCCGCATGAAAATATTTTTACCGCCAAAATCGATCTCAATACTAAGCATGGGCTTTAGCGCATTGCCTTGCTCAAAATTTAAACGAAAGGTTTTAAAATGCGCCTCTTTTAAATTTTCTATACCCTCGTTAGAAAATTGACAATATTTCTTATCCAAAAGCTTCAAAAAATAGCGCCTTTGTGGGATTTCACTCTCCTCAAAAAAAGAAAAAATTTTATTCTTTCTCCCAACAACCTTGCTAAAATTTTTCGTAATCAAATCCTTCAAATAGCAAAAAAGTGAAATATCATCGGTATTCACATTAATGGTTTCTAGGCTCTGAACAATCCGCATTCTTGCCCTCCCATAAAGGCCATTTTTCACAAGGCAAACTCGTGCCTCTTAAAATTTCACTGGGGGTATAATCGGCTTTATAGGATAAAGATTGACATTTTTTAACCCAATACCCCAAGTAAATATACTCAAGCCCATAATCCTGCGCCATTTTGATTTCATTCAGCAGGGAAAATTTACCCAAAGAAAGGTGAGAAAAGTCCGGATCATAAAAACAATAAAT
>NZ_JAUMZG010000021.1 GCF_030528245.1 Campylobacter sp. | reverse complement strand
ATTGAAAATTTGAAAAACGAAATTTTCTCAAGAATTTATTTTTAAAAATTTAAACCCAAATAAGCCCCATAAAAACGTACTCCCGCTAGGCTCACAGTCCTCACCCTGCCCTGAGCTAAAAGTTTGCTTAAAATCCGCTTGGAGTCCGCATCAAAGCTCGCCTCCACGTCCATCTCGCTTTGAGGACGCAGGGCGAGCATTTTCAAAAGCTCCTCCTCGCTAAAACGAAGCCTCCGCCCACCATACTGGCGCCTTGAAATCAACACAGGCACGCTATCTATCAGCCAAGAAAGCTCCACAAGCCTCTCCTCACTCACGGCCCTCACAGCATAGGCCGGGGGACGATCGAGCGTGCTTAAAAATTATTGAATTAATATAATGCTTACAACAAATAACTATGTTCCATACTCAATGTGTACATTATGCGTACATTTATTTACAAAAATGTATTTGTTACTGTGTTTTTAAAAAAATGTTTTTAATTTTCGAAATTATTATATTGGTTGGTTTTTAAAAAAAATTTGAAAAGCAAAAAATGAATTTATATTAATAAAATGATAATTACTTAATCCCATCTCAACTCACGGCATTCTAAGTCGCATAATAGGCTGATATTTTTCTTAAAGATAAAATATCAAATTTTGTATTCGTTTAATATAAGTTTTAATTCTTTTTTCGTTAGGTGTTTTAAATTAAAAAATTTATTGTATGAATTTGAATTTTTCCTTATTAAACACTAAAATCTAAAGTATCAAAGATAATGGGTGTGAAATACGATTTTTGTCTTTAAGTTTTTTAAATATCTTTCGAAATTTCGAAAAATTCTCACAGATGTCATAAAATATAAAATAACGCTACAATCATCAAACACAAAATCAAGGATTTCGTCAATATTTTATCTAAAAAATTTAAAATTTAGACAAATATCAATATTTACTTTAGTTTTAAAAATAATTTAAAATTTTAATATAGTGATACTTGAACTTATAAACAATCTAACATTAGGTTATCAAATATTAGGATTAAGATTAAAATAAAATACCAAACAGTGGAATTTTAAAACAATAACAATGAACGAGATAAATCTTTGAATTGATTTTATTATTTATTAAACAATAATTAGATTTTATTTTATCTTAAAGATTGTCAAAGTAGAATCCGGGACCTAAGACTTTATATGGAATTGAAAATATAGTCAATTTGGTATAGAAATTTTAGGAATTCTAGCATGCTAAAATGCCTGATAGCGCATTGTTTTAGCTGTATGACACTAAATAAAGCTTTTGTTTGGTTAGAAAATGGGGCTTTGAGGGCAAAACAAATGCGACAAAATCATCTCTAAGAAAAAGGAGTAAACAATGAGTATTAAAAATATACTTTTAGCGAGTCTTTTGGGGTTTGCGGTCAGTCTCGGTGCTGCGGAGAAAGTTGTAGTCGCGGCCACACCTGTCCCACATGCTGAAATTTTAGAGCAAGTTAAACCAGAGCTTGAAAAATCTGGCTATACGCTTGTGATAAAGGAATTTACCGATTATGTTTTACCTAATTTAGCCACTGATAATGGTGAGGTTGATGCTAATTTTTTCCAGCACACTCCCTATTTGAAAGAATTTAATAAAAGCAGAGGCACAAAACTGATAGGGGTGTCGGCTGTACATATTGAGCCTATGGCTGTTTATTCTAAAAAATACAAAAATTTGGATGATATTAGTGAAGGTGCAACCATAGCTGTGCCAAACGACCCGACTAACGAGAGTCGCGCTTTGGATATAATTGCAAAATCAGGCTTGGTAAGCTTTCAAGATAAAGCCTTAAAAACTCCCCTCGATATCATAAACAATCCCAAAAAGCTTAAATTTGCAGAGCTTAAAGCTGCCCAGCTTCCCCGCGCTCTCAACGATGTGGATATAGCTGTGATTAATTCCAACTACGCCCTAGCAGCAAATCTTAACCCCGTCAAGGATTCTATTTTTATCGAGGATAAGGATAGCCCTTATGTGAATATCCTTGTCGTCAAAGAAGGAAATGAGCAAAATCCTAAAATTCAAGCCCTGATTAAGGCTTTGCAAAGTGAAAAAGTTAGGCAGTTTATTGTCGAAAAATATGGCGGCGCTGTCGTTCCTGCTTTCTAAATTCCCATGAAAAAGTGCAAATTTTTTCTAGCATAAGGATGCTCTATGGGCTTTATTAAAAGAATTCTTGTAGCGAGTGTTTTTTTTAGTATTTTCTCGTCCATTCTGTCTGCGAGCGATAGAATCATTACCATAGGGCTGACGCCTAATCCTTTCGCTATTATTGTTGAGTCTATGAGAGAGGACTTTGAAAAAGAAGGCTATGAGCTTAAGATTGTGGAATTTTCGGATTATATTTTGCCAAATAAAGCTTTGAGTGCTAAAGAACTTGATGCAAATTTGTATCAACACAAGCCTTTTTTAGACGAGTATAATAAAAACACCAAAAGCGATTTAGTCGCCACAACTCCCACAGTTATCGCCCCTATGGCTGTTTTTAGCAAAAAATTAAAAAATCTTAACGAGCTTAAAGACGGTTCCAAAATAGCCATCCCAAACGACCCGACAAATGAAAGCAGAGCTTTAGAGCTTTTAGAAAAAGCGGGGCTTATTAAGCTAAATGATAAAAAGCTTAAAACCCCCATTGATATAGTGGAGAATCCTAAAAAGCTTAAATTCCTAGAGCTTAAAGCCGCACAGCTTCCTCGCGCTTTAGGCGATGCGGATGTGGCTGTGATACCTACAAATTATGCACTTGGAGCGAAGCTAAATCCACAAAAAGGACTTTTCATCGAGGATAAAAGTAGCCTATATGCCATAGTTGTAGCCGTTGAAGCAAAAAATAAAGAGAGCGAAAAAACTAGGATTATCAAAGAGGTGCTAAAAAGCGAAGCGGTAAAAAACTTTGTGGAGAAAAAATATAATGGTGCTGTGATTAGTCTATTTTAAGGAAAAATATGAGGAAAATTAGCTTCTTATTCTTAGCCTTATGGCAATTTTTAGAGGCTGGGAATTTAGAACGCGTTAAGGACGCCCTGGCTAAAGAGTATCAAAATAATTTTCCTCAAATTATCATTAAGCAAATTGACTTAAAAATCACATCTTTACCAAAAGAATTTGAAAATTTTGAGTTTTTGCGTATTGCTAATGGTAAATTTAACAAGGCTCAAGGCTTTGTGAGAGCCGAATTTAAAACCCATCAAAACATTTCTAAAAATGTTTTTTTTCGTTATTTTATCCGTGCAAATTTAGAAGTTTTGCGCAGCACAAGAGCGATAAAGCGAGGGGATAGGCTTGGTGCGCTTGATTATAGAATTGTTTTAATGGATTTTGATAAAGTGCCAAGCAATGCCCTAAGTATAGATGATTTAAACAATATTCTTGCAAAAAATAACATCAACAAAAACACCATTTTAAGAGAAAATATGTTCAAAACCACAGCCATCATTAAGCGCGGCGATTTGGTGGTTGGAGTTTTAAGAGATAGCGGCGTTGATGTTTTGATCGAGCTTGTATCCTTGCAAAGTGCTAATCTAAGCGAGAGAATTCGCCTTAAAAGCAAGGAGGGCAAGGTGATGCAGGGCACGGTTATAGGTAAAAATAGAGTGCTTTTACAATGAAAATTTTGGTAGGAATTTCAGGCTCCAGTAGCGTTTATTTGGGCTTTAAACTGCTTCAAAATTTAGAAAAAAAATCCAAAGTTTTCTGCGTTTTAACACAGCATGCCAAAAGCAGCTTTTTGGCCGAAAATCCCCAATTCAAATGGAATTTACAGCATTTTAGCACCCTAGCAAGCGAGCATTTTTCCCTCACGAAAACGCAGTTTTTGTGCGACGATGATCTGTGTGCTGGGGCATCAAGCGGCTCTTTTGGCATCACAAAAACCATCATCGCGCCCTGCTCGGTCTCCACCCTAGCAAAAATTCACTCAGGCCTAGGCGATACCCTGCTAACAAGGGCTTGCATTGTTGCCCTCAAGGAGCGCAAAAAGCTCATTTTAGCCGTGCGCGAAATGCCCTTTTCCACGCTAAATTTGGAGCACATGAGCAAACTTTCTCAGCTTGGCGCCATCATCGCTCCGCCGATTGTGGCGAGTTATTTTGGATTGCGAGATTTGGAGGGTTTGGAAAATTTCATCGTGGGAAAATGGCTTGACTTGCTTGAAATTCCGCATAATTTGTATCAAAAATGGGAAAGACCTCAGTGAGGGGCATCTTAAAATTTAGGAGAAAAATTGACCTGTTTGTATCCGGGGAGCTTTGACCCCATTACCAATGGACACTTGGATGTGATAAAAAGGGCCCTAAAAATTTTTGACAAAGTGATCGTCGCCGTGGCAAAGAGTGAGCAAAAAAATCCTCGATTCAGCCTTGAAAAACGCAAGGCCTTAGCCCAGATCGCCACGCGGAATTTAAACCAGGTCCAAATCATAGGCTTTGAAAATTTACTCGTGGATTTGGCCAAAGAGCTTCAGATCAACACCATCATAAGGGGACTAAGAGCCGTGAGCGATTTTGAGTATGAGCTGCAGATTGGTTATGCGAATAACGCCCTTTGGGATGAATTTGAAACCATCTATTTGATGCCCAATTTAAAAAACGCCTTCATTTCAAGCTCCATAGTCCGCGCCATCCTAGCCCACGGCGGCGATGTCAGCTCCCTGGTGCCCAAAGAAATTTTACCCCTCCTCAAGGATGAGCCTTGTATGTAGTTTTTGAGGGGATTGACGGCGTGGGCAAGAGCACGCAGATTGAGCTTTTGCGCCCGATTTACCCCGATGCCATTTTCACTCTAGAGCCCGGCGGGACAGCTCTGGGTAGGCACTTGAGGGAGCTTTTGCTGGATAAACCCTATGCCCTGGATAAAAGAACCGAATTTTTTCTTTTTCTAAGCGATAGGGCTAGGCACTATGAGGAGGTGCTGCGCCCCAACCAAAACAGGCGCATCATCAGCGATAGAAGCTGCATTTCAGGCATGGCTTATGCGAAGGAATTTGAGCTTGAAACCCTATTTTTTTTCAACCAATTCGCCCTGGATGGTTTTTTCCCTCAAAAAGTCGTATTTTTAAAAGCGGATGCCGCCCTCATCCAAACCCGCCTCCATCACAAGAGATTGGACAGCATAGAAAGGCTTGGTGTGGAGCATTTTTTAGCCGTGCAGGATAAACTTGAGAAGGTTTTAAATTTTTTGAAAAAACAAATTTTCATAAAAATTCTAAGCCTTGATGCGGGAGAGGACAGGGACCTACTTTCTAAAAAAATAAAGGATTTCATCGATGATTAGCGCATTGAAAGGGATGAAGGATTTGCTAGGCTCTAGGGCCTTTTATTATGAAAAAATCATCAAAACCTGCGAGGAAGTGGCTAAAAATTATCATTTTTCTTTCATCCACACCCCGCATTTGGAGCTGGTGAAGCTCTTCAAAAGAAGCGTGGGAGAGAGCTCGGACATAGTCGGCAAGGAAATGTATGAATTCACCGATAAGGGCGGTAATGAAGTAGCTCTGCGCCCTGAGGGCACGGCGGGGGCGGTGAGGGCCTATGTCGAGGCTAAATTGGATAGGACAAAGAGCGTTCAAAAATGGTTCTATCACGGCTCGATGTTTCGTTATGAAAGGCCGCAAAAAGGCCGCTTGAGGGAGTTTCATCAATTTGGCGTTGAGAGCTTTGGTGAGCCTAGCGTTTATGAGGATGCTAGCCTCATTTTGATGCTGGTTGAAATTTTCACCCGCCTAGACATCGCTTTCACGCTTTGCATCAATTCTTTGGGCTGTGCCGTCTGTCTTGGGCGATACCGCGAGGAATTTCTGTCCTTTTTGGAGCAAAAAGAGGGTCTTTGTGAGGATTGTCTGAGGCGTAAAAAACTCAACCCCATCCGCATTCTAGACTGCAAAAACGAATCCTGCCAAAATCTGCTTAAAAACGCTCCTGCCATCAGTGAGCGGCTTTGTCCCTGCTGCGGCGAGGATTTTGAAATTTTGCAAAAAATTTTGAGGGAAAATCGCGTGGAATTTGTAGTCGATACAAAGCTGGTTCGCGGGCTTGATTATTATTCTAAAACGGCTTTTGAATTTCTCAGTGATGCCATCGGTGCCAAGGCTGCCATCGCCGGCGGGGGGCGCTATGATAGGCTCATAGAGGATTTGGGTGGTAAGGGGGGCTTTGGCGTGGGCTTTGCTGTGGGGATAGAAAGACTCATGGCGATTTTGGAGCAAAAGGAGCAGGAGGTGGCGCGGGATGGGATTTATCTTTGCGCCTTGGATGAGGAGTATATTGGCGAGCTTTTGCAAATCGCCACAAGATTGCGAAAAAGGCGTAAGATTTATTTAAGCTATGAGGCGAAAAAACTGGCCAAACACCTTGAAAGTGCTGATAAAATGGGCTTTGAATTGTTTCTCTGCATGGGGGAAAATGAGGCGAAAAATGGGCATTTGTTTTGCAAAAATTTGAGACTTAAAAAGGACGAAATCCTTGAAATTTCAAAACTGGAGGAAAGATTATGATGGATTATGGCTTGGAGCTTTGGGGGAATGAGAATTTCATCATTAAGGACGGCAAAATTTGCATCAACAGCGGCAGCAAACCCGCCCTCATCGACATCGTAAAAACACTCCGCAATGACGGCTACAAGGGCCCCCTCCTCCTGCGCTTCCCCCACCTCATACAAAAGCAGATTGAAAGCATTTATGGCAGTTTTGCTAAGGCGAGGAAGGAATTTGGCTACAAGGGCGGCTTCAATGCCGTTTATCCGCTCAAGGTCAATCAATACCCGGGCTTTGTCAAAAACCTAGTAAGGCTAGGGAAGAGCTATAATTACGGACTTGAAGCGGGCTCAAAGGCTGAGCTTTTACTCGCGATGGCCTACAACAACGAAAACGCCCCCATCACCGTCAATGGCTTTAAGGACAAAGAGCTCATCAACATCGGCTTTATCGCCGCTGAAATGGGGCATAACATCACCCTAACCATCGAGGGACTGAATGAACTCGAGGCCATCATTGAAATTTCCAAAGAGCGTTTCAAGCCCAAGCCCAGCATAGGACTGAGGGTGCGTTTGCACTCCGCTGGGGTCGGGATTTGGGCGAAGAGCGGGGGGATCAATTCTAAATTCGGTCTCACATCCACAGAGCTCATTGAGGCCTTCAACCTACTCAAAGAAAACAAACTTTTGGAGCAGTTTAGTATGATCCATTTTCATTTGGGATCGCAAATCAACGAAATCCACCCCCTCAAAAAGGCCCTCAACGAGGCTGGAAATATCTACACCGAGCTTAGAAAGATGGGGGCTAAAAATTTAAAGGCCATCAATCTGGGCGGGGGTTTGGCCGTGGAGTACTCGCAGTTTAAGGACGAAAAAAGTCGCCATTACACGCTTAGAGAATACGCCAACGATGTGGTTTTCATCCTCAAAAATATCGCCGAGCAAAAGAGCGATGTCGAGCCTGATATTTTTGTCGAGAGCGGACGCTTCATCGCCGCTTCGCATGCGATTTTAATCGCCCCTGTTTTGGAGCTTTTTTCCCAAGAATATGCAGAAAGCAAGCTCATTTTGAAAAAGCAAAATCCCAAGCTCATCGATGAGCTTTACGACCTTTATCAGAGCATCAAGCCCACCAACGCACTAGAATACCTCCACGATAGCATCGATCATTTAGAGAGCATTTTGACCCTATTTGACCTGGGCTATGTGGATCTGAAGGACCGCTCAAATGCCGAAATTCTCACCCAGCTTATCACAAAAAAGGCCATTTTGCTTTTGAAAGACAAGCCCAATGCCGCAGATTTGCGCGCTATACAAAATGAGGTCCAAGAGCGCTATTTGGTGAATTTTTCCCTCTTTCAGAGCATGCCAGATTTCTGGGGACTGGCGCAAAATTTTCCCATTATGCCCCTGGATAAACTGGACGAAAAGCCCACAAGAAGCGCGAGCATTTGGGACATCACCTGCGATAGCGATGGAGAAATTTCCTACTCAAAGGACAATCCCCTCCTCCTGCACGATGTAGACATTGAAAAAGAAAGCTATTTTTTGGGCTTTTTTCTCGTGGGGGCCTATCAAGAGGTTTTGGGTATGCGGCATAATCTTTTCACGCATCCAACTGAGGCTAGCGTGCGCGTGAGTGATGCGGGCTATGAGCTAGAGGACATCATCGAGGCGCAGTCCATCCTTGATATTTTGGAGGATTTGGACTATGACATCCATGAGATTATGGATATTTTAAACGAAAGAATTTCTGCCTCCACCCTCGTGGATGAAAAGCAAAAAAAGCACATTTTGGGCGAGCTTTATCTTTTCTTAAACGACAACGGCTACCTCAAAAGCATAGGATTATAGGCGGCTTAGGATGAAGTTTTGAAATTCCAAGCTGTCATTGGGACAGGGCACGACTTTGTAGTTTTTGGCCGCGATTTTTCGGTATTCGATTTCAAGCTCAAAAACGGTCTCGGAGCAATCGATGCAAAAAGAAAGCGGATAAATCAAAGCCTCATTTTTCAGTCCCGCTAAAAGAGAGGCCGTGCTAGGTCCTAGCCACTTCACAGGGCCTAATCTGGACTGATAGCCCAGCAAAATTTCCTCAAACCTCCCCTCCAAACCACGCCGCAAAAGCTCCACGTGCTCCCTCACATGCTCCTCATACACATCGCCCTTTTTGATGTGAGAAAGGGGCAGGGAGTGGGCGGAGAAAATGAGGGTTTTGGCGGGGAATTGGGCTGAGTGTCGCAAGATATGCTTGATGATCATTTCATTATAAATCGCATCCTTGTAAAAAATGTCGATTTTTTTAATTTTTGCTTGAATTTTTAGGCGCCCCAAAACCTCATCCAGGGCCGAAAAAGCTGAAGTTACGGTGGTTTTGGAGTGGTGCGGGTAAAGCGGGAAAAGTATGATTTCATCCTCTTTTGTAAAATCATAGCGCCCCAAAACCTCATCCGCAAAGGGACTCACGTATAAATTCACAAAATCAAACCCAACCCCCCCTCCCCTAGCAAAAAGCCTCCCACAAAGCGAGGCAGTGAGGGCATTTAGCGGGGATTTGCCACCGATCTGGGTGTAATTTTTCCGCATCGCATCCACCCTCATTTTTGTGATGCAAAAGGCAAGAAAAGAGCGTAAAAATTTATTCTCAATCCCCAAAATATAAGGGTCGTTGAACATATTTTTTAAAAAAATTTCACAATCTTCTAGCCTTTCTACCCCGCCCATATTTAAAAACAAAACAAGCCTCAAAGCCGCCCCTCCAGCACGGCCTGCACCCTGTAAGCATCCTCAATGCCTGCTAAAAAATGCCTCCCCCCATCAAGCCAAGCTAAAAGCGCCTCATGCTCACCAAAAAGCGGCGTTTTGCCCTTTAGCTTAGAATCTAGCTCAACCCTCACGCCGTCTTTAAGCAGAGTGAAATTCAGCAAGTCGGCCTCAAAAAAATGCTCCTTCGTGCCAAGATGAATTTTCCTAAGACTTAGGGGATAGTTCCAGCTTTGATGGAGGCAGGCCATGCTATTTCCAAGCTCACAGGCGATGATGCTCTCATTTTCTTCGTGCGCCTTGCTAAAAATCAAAGTCCTTTGAATGCGCTCACCACTCAAAAAACCCAACAAATCCAAATCATGCACAGCCAAATCGTGCAAAATCCCCACATCCTTGATGCGCTCGGGACGCGGCGAAAATCTTTGGATGCTAAGACTGGTGATTTTTTGATTTTCAAGCTCCTTTTTCAGGGACAAAACAGCAGGATTAAAGCGCTCACAAAGGCCCACGGCGATTTTTTTCCCATAAGAAAGCCCGCTCAATCTTTCAATCTCGCTTAAATTTAAGGCCAGGGGCTTTTCAATCAAGAGGGCGGGGCATTTTTCCAAGGCTCTAGTAGCCACTTCTAGATGCGTGTTTGTGGGCGTTGCGATGATGATGAGGTCGCTTTTTTGCCCTAAAAAAGCGTCAAAATCCGTATGAAAAATCTCCCCAAATTCGTTAAGTTCAGGTTTGGGGCGCAAATCAAAAAGTGCATTGACTTGAAAATTAGGATTTTTTTGGAGCTCGCGCAAATGATTTTGTCCCATTTTCCCAAGCCCGGCTATGCCGATTTTTATCAAAACGCTTCCTTAAAAGCCCTCACCACCCTCTCCTGCTCCGCCTCAGTCAAAAAGGCTGAAAAAGGCAAGGAAAGCACATGATCGCTCGCATATTGCGAATTTTTAAGCTCTAAATTTGCAAATTTGCTAAAACAGGGCTGACGATGTAGGGGCCTAGGATAATGGATAGCATAGGGCACTCCGGCCCTTTCAAAGGCCTGCATCACGCGCTTTCTATCCTCGAGCAAAATGCTATATTGCGCATAGACGCTGCGGGCTTGGGGGTGGATTTTTGGGATGCGGCAATGCTCTAAATTTTCATCATAAAACCTAGCCAAAGTCTGCCGCCTTGCGATTTCTTGATCCAAATACTTGAGCTTGACCGACAAAATCGCCGCTTGCAGGGTATCCAGGCGCCCATTGATGCCTATGAGCTCGTGATGGTAGCGCTTGCTCTGTCCGTGATTGAGCAAAATTCTTATCTTCTGCGCTAAATCATCATCATGGCAAAAAACCGCCCCACCGTCTCCATAAGCGCCCAGGGGCTTAGCGGGAAAAAAGCTCGTGCAAGAAATTTTTGCGATGGAGCAGGACTTTCTCCCCGCAAAATCTGCCCCAAAGCTTTGTGCGCCGTCTTCGATGAGGCTGATGTTTTTGCCATCACAAAAGTCATTTAGCCCCGCCCAGTCGCCCATTTGACCGAACATACTCACCGCAATCACAGCCTTAGTTTTAGGCGTGATGGCCGCTTTGACATCCTCGAAATTTAAATTAAAATCGTCTAAATTTATATCCACAAAAACGGGCTTAGCGCCGATGAGAGCGACCATCTCAGCCGTAGCGATGAAGCTAAAACTAGGCACGATGACCTCATCTCCCTCTTTGATATCCAAGGCCCTCAAAGACAAATACAGAGCACTCGTGCCGCTTGAGCAAGCGATGGCGTGCCTTATCCCCACAAAATGCGCTAAATCGCCCTCAAATTCCTCAAGCCTCGCCCCGCCTATGAAGGAGGAGTCTGTCAAAATGCCCCTAATTGCAGCATCAATTTCATCTTTGTAAGCAAGATACTGCGCGCCAAGATTAATAAAATTCATAGCAGAACCTTAAAATTTTCACTAAAAAAGCCCTTATTTTATGTTAGTTTTGCTTAATTTAAGTTTGCTATGATTGCGGCTATATCTTAGTGAGGAAATGCGATGGATGTCAGAGCCGAATTTTTAAAATTTTTCCACTCAAAGGGGCATGAAATCACTCCCTCAAGCCCCCTCGTGCCAGAGGATGCCACCCTACTTTTTACCAATGCCGGGATGGTGCCTTTTAAAAATATCTTCACAGGAGAAATTCCACGCCCCACCCCTCCCCGCAAAACAAGCGCTCAAACCTGCATCCGCGCAGGCGGCAAGCATAACGACCTTGACAATGTCGGCTACACCGCCCGCCATCATACCTTCTTTGAAATGCTGGGAAATTTTAGCTTCGGGGACTATTTTAAAAAAGAGGCCATCGCTTACGCTTGGGAATTCGTTACTCAAATCCTAGCCCTCCCCCAAGAAAGGCTTTGCGTAACCGTGCATGAAAAAGACGATGAGGCCTACGCACTTTGGCAGGAGCACCTCGCAAAGGAGAAAATTTATCGTTTTGGCGATAGGGATAATTTCTGGCAAATGGGCGATACGGGACCTTGTGGCCCTTGCAGTGAAATTTTCTACGACCAGGGCGCTGCGCATTTTAATGGCCCTGAGGATCACATGGGTGGAGAGGGGGACCGCTTTTTGGAGATTTGGAATTTGGTTTTCATGCAGTATGAGAGGGGGCCTGATGGCGTGCTAAGACCCCTGCCGCATCCTAGCATCGACACGGGCATGGGGCTTGAGAGGGTTGTGGCGATTAAGGAGGGGAAATTCAGTAATTTTGACAGCTCCCTTTTCATGCCCATCATCGATAAAATCGCCCAGCTTTGCGGCAAGAACTATCGCTATGAAGAGGGAGCGAGCTATCGCGTCATAGCCGATCATATCCGCTCGAGCACCTTTTTACTCGCACAAGGCGTGGGCTTTGACAAGGAGGGGCGGGGCTATGTTTTGCGCCGCATTTTGCGCCGCGCCCTGCGGCATGGCTATTTGCTAGGGCTTAAAAGGCCCTTCATGTGCAAGCTTGTGGATGTGGTTTGCGCGCTCAACGGCGGGCATTATGCGTATTTGCTTGAAAAAAAGGCGATGGTGAAGGAGCAGATGAGGGCCGAGGAGGAGCGCTTTTTGGCGACCATAGAAAACGGCATCGAGCTTTTTAACGCCGAGCTTGCAAGGACGGAGCGAATTTTTAGCGGGGAGGTGGCCTTCAGGCTTTATGACACCTACGGCTTTCCTTTGGATTTGACCGCGGACATGCTGCGGGAGAAAAATTTGAGCGTGGATGTGGCTAAATTTGAAGCCCTGATGCGCGCCCAAAAGGACAGAGCGAAGGCCTCTTGGCGTGGTAGCGGGGACAAAACCGCAAGCGGGGATTTTAAGGATCTGCTTGAGAGATTGGGAGAAAATAAATTCATCGGCTATGAAAGGACCGAGAGCCAGAGTCAAATTTTAGCCCTTTTGGATGAGGATTTTCGGCAGGTGGAGGGGCTTGGCGCCGGAGAGAGGGGGTGGGTGCTGCTGGATGAGACACCCTTTTACGCCACAGGCGGCGGACAGGTGGGCGATGAGGGCTGGGTGGGGGAGAGTGCCGTTTTGCAGACCCAGAAATTTTTTAAGCTCAATCTAAGTCTCGTGGAGACAAAAGCGCCTCTAAAATGCGGACAAAAAATTCTGGCTAAAATCAACACGCACAAGAGGGAGCAAAGTGCCAGACATCACTCGGCCACGCATTTGCTGCATTTTGCCCTGCGTAAAATTTTAGGCCCCCACATCACGCAGGCGGGCTCGCTGGTGGAGTGGGACAAGCTGCGTTTTGACTTCACGCATCCTAGGCCCCTGAGTGCAGCCGAGCTTGGAGAAATTCAAAATTTTGTCAACGCCCTCATCATCAAAAGCGATGCGGCGATCGTGCAGAATTTGCCCCTAGAAGAGGCGAAAAAAAGCGGCGCGGTGGCTCTTTTTAGCGAGAAATACGAGGGTGAGGTCAGAGTGCTAACCCTAGGCGAGAGTAAGGAGCTTTGCGGCGGGACCCATGTGCAAAACACGGCCCAAATCGGCTCTTTTTACATCCTCAAGGAAGGCGGCGTGAGTGCGGGGGTGCGGCGCATTGAGGCGGTGGTGAGTGAGGCGGCCTTAAAGCACGTAGCAGCGGCGTTTGGGGAGCTGAGTTTGGCGAGGGATGCGCTTAAAAATACCGATCTTTTGAGCGGGATAAAAAGGCTCAAAAATGAAATCGCAAAACTCAAGCAGGAGCTTAAGGGCAAGGGTGAGAGCGGCCTTGAGGGCGTGGAATTTAAAGACTGCTGGCTTTGCGTGAGCAAGGTCGAGGGGGGGGACATTAAGGAGATGATCGATGCGTTTAAAAACAAACACTCCCGCGCGGTTATCGTGCTTTTCAAGCCTGTGGGGGATAGGGTGGAGCTAGCTTGCGGGGTGAAAAACGCTCCCTTAAAAGCGGGGGGGTTGGTTAAAGAACTGGCCGCGCTTTTGGGCGGTGGGGGTGGAGGCAGGGATGACTTCGCCACGGCTGGGGGGAAGGATTTGAGTAAGCTGGATGCGGCGCTGAATTTAGCCCGAACCCTCATCGAGGCGGGGCTTTGATGCTCTATCTCGCCTCGTCCTCGCCCTCTCGTGCTGCCCTTTTGAAGGAAGCGGGCATCGCCTTCGTGCAGAAAATTTGTGAGTATGATGAGGATGTGGATAAAACTTTGCCCCCGAGTGTTTTCGTGCAGAGGGTGGTTTTGGAAAAAGAAAGGCAGTTTGGGCAAGAATTTGCAGACTTAGCTGGAGAGTGCCTGCTTTTTGCCGATAGTATCGTGAGCCTTGAGGGGAAAATTCTCACTAAGCCCCACGATGATGCCGAGGCTCTGGCTAGCCTTGAGGCGCAAAGCGGCAAAAGCGTGAGTGTGCTGAGTGCTTTTTTACTTTCTTGTCCGCAAAAGAGGATCTTTTCGCTTTCAAAAACCACGCTGTTTTTTGGGGAATTTGACCCAGGCGATCTCAGGGACTACATCCAAAGCGGGGAGTATCTGGGCAAGGCGGGGGCCTTGATGTGCGAGGGTTTTCATCAAAAATACTGCCTGAAAATGGTTGGCAAACGCAGCACGGCTCTGGGGCTTGATGTGGAGAATTTAAAGGCTTATTTATGAAAATCTTAAAAATCATCGCTTCACTCTTGCTTTTGATGGGGATTTGTGCGGCGATTTATGTGAGCTATCTTTTCGCGAGTGCGGACACGGAGGGCTATACCTTCAAAGAATACAGTCCCCCCCTCAGCACGCAAATTTATGACAAAAACGGCAGACTCATCGCCAACATCTTCGAGCAGCATCGCTTTTACGCGCCCTATGACGAGCTGCCTGCGCGCCTCATCGAGGCCCTCATCGCCATCGAGGATACGGCATTTTTTGAGCACAATGGCGTGAATGTTGATGCGATTTTTCGCGCGGTGCTTAAGATCATCAAAAGTGGCGGGCAGACTATGGAGGGCGCCTCGACCCTCACCCAGCAGTTCATCAAAAATACCGAACTCACTCCCGAGCGAAGCCTAGAGCGTAAAATCCGAGAAGCCCTTCTCGCCTACAAAATGGAAACGCAACTTAGCAAAGAGCAAATTTTGGAGCGCTATTTGAATTTTATCTTTTTTGGGCACGGCTATTATGGCGTCAAAACGGCGGCGCAGGGGTATTTTCACAAGAATTTAAACGAGCTAAGCCTCAAAGAGATAGCCATCCTCGTGGGCATGCCCAAGGCGCCTAGCAGCTATGATCCGACCAAGCATCTTGATTTGAGCATAGCGCGGGCGAATAATGTCCTCGTGAGGATGTATTCTTTGGGCTGGATTTCAAAGGATGAATACGAGCAGGCGATGGAGGAGGTGCCTGTGGTGTATGATGATACCCTCACGCAAAATGCAGCGCCCTATGTGGTTGATGAGGTTATTAAGCAGCTTGGGCCCCAGTATGCTGACTTGAAAACGGGGGGCTATAAAATCACTCTTAATATTGACCTGGATGTGCAAAATATGGCGCGTGAGGCCCTAAAATTTGGCTACGATGAGATCGTTAAGAGGGACAAGGATGCGAATTTGAGCACCCTCAATGGGGCCATGGTGGTGGTCAATCATCAAAACGGTAATGTTTTGGCCCTCGTGGGGGGGGTTGATTACGAAAAAAGTCATTACAACCGAGCCACGCAAAGTGCGCGCCAGCCCGGCAGCTCTTTCAAGCCCTTTATTTACCAAATCGCGGTGAATTTAGGCTACTCGCCCGCCAGTGAGGTGGCGGATATTTCGAGGATTTTTGAAGGGGGCGCGGGGAATAATGAGGACTGGAAGCCCAAAAACTACGGCGGCGGACTGGGCGGATTGGTAACGCTCAAGCAAGCGCTTACAAATTCTAGGAATCTAGCCACCATCAATTTGGCTTTGGACATCGGGCTTGATGTGGTGCATTCTAAGCTCGTAAATATGGGCTTTAGTAACATCCCCGCAGACCTCTCCATCGTGCTGGGGAGCTTTGGAATTTCGCCCTTGAAATTTGCGAAATTCTACACGATGTTTGGCAATTATGGCTCGATCAGGGAGCCGATTTTGATAAGGGAAATTCGCGATAAGGAGGGTAAAATCGTCGCTGAATTTGACTCCAAAGAGGAAAGGGTGAGCGATGAGGCGCAGAGCTTTTTGGTGCTGGATATGATGAAAAATGTCGTCGAAAAGGGCACGGGGCGCAATGCTAGGGTGGCAGACATCGAGGTGGCGGGCAAAACGGGCACGAGCAACAAAAGCGTGGATGCGTGGTTTGTGGGACTCACGCCCGAGCTTGAGGCTGTCATTTGGTATGGCAATGACGATAACAAGCCGATGCGGTGGTTTGAGGGGGGTGCGAGGACGGCGGCGCCTGTGTTTAGGGAATTTTTGAGCAAGTATTTGGAGAAATTCCCCGATACCAAGCGCAAATTCAGCATCCCAAGCGGGGTGCGAAGCGGCACTTACAAAGGCGAGAGGGAATACTACACGCCCAAATCCCCGCTACCGCAGCAGAGGATTTACGGGGGCGAGGTTTTGTTTTGATGAAAGTTGTGATGCCATCATGATAAAACAAGCATACGAAGAGATAGACTACAAAGTCAAATTTAGCCAAGAGTATTTTAACCCCAAGCTTTGCAAATATGATAATGAGCGAAGAGATATTATTTTATTTGATAAAAAGGGCAATCCACTTTTATATATTGAAGCAAAAGTTACCCTAAACCCACAAGAAAGAGCAAAAGCCCTAGCCCAAGTCGTGCTAACCAACAAAAAGCAAAAGCATATCCTAAACCATCTAGCCCTAATCTATAAAGAAAATGGCAATGATATTTTAGAATTTATTGAGCTTTTAGATGATTCTGTGATGTTTAATAATGATTTTCATTGGGAGAGTGAGACCCCAAGCACCCCAAGCCGCGATGCGATTGATAGAATCAACGATAGATTAAGACAAAGTGCGAAAATCATAAAATATGTAAATAATGAGATTAAAGAGTTTTATGCCAACTTACTCAAAAGAGAAGATTTAGAAATCTCTATCACGCTTAAAAACATGGTAACCATTTTTCACGCGTGGAAAGAAGCCTTAACTTTTAAAAATGAGATAAAAAACGAGCAAACCTTAATCAATCTCTTTTTAGTAGATATGCTAAACAACACCAAATACAAAGACAGCCTTATAATCGTAGGCACAGACTTAGGCTCACAAAAGCCCCTAATACGAGAAGGCACAGACCTAAACGCCTTTAGCATAGAAATAAACGAAAACAAACAAGAAGTAAAATTTATAGATGATAAAAATGAAAAATTCTACACTATCCCAAATCTACAAGCCTATACAGCCTTTTGGCAGAAATACAAACGCCCACCTGCAAAAGATGAGTTTTTAAAAATCTTAGAAGAATCGCATTTGCTTTATACTGATAAATACCGCAAAGACACAGGCGGAGAATACACACCCTTTTTCTTTGTGAGTGAGCAAAACAAGATTTTAGAGCAGTATTGCCTAGATTCTAAAACAGACTTAAAAGACTATATCATTTATGACCCTTGCTGTGGCGTGGGCAATTTAGAAAATCAATTCTCAAAAGAGATAAAAAAGCAATGCTACTTAAGCACACTAGATTCTAAAGATGTGGATATTTGTAAGATTAAGGATTTTGAAAATGTGGTGCAATTTGATTATTTAAAAGATTCTAATGAGCCAGAATTTACACACGGCGGAACAGAACTCACTATAAATGAAATCGTCAAAAGAGAAAAGAAAAAGCTAATGGTTATAATGAATCCGCCATATCAAAACTACACAAACTATCAAGGCAAAAGAGAGAATAAAGCTATAAGCTTTTTTAACAAAGTTTTAAGGCTAGAGCCTGAAGTGATAGTGTTTTACTATAAAACCGAGCAGATGTTTAGCGAAGCCCTAGAAGCCTATCAAAAAAGCGGACTAAAAATGTATAGCCATATTTTTAGCACAGCTAAAACCTTTAATCTAAGCGATTGGAGTATCTCTCAAATGATTTTTAGCAAACACTTAGGCGATACGATAAATGATAAGTCTTTTACCGCCAAGCGTTATGAAAGGGACAAAATCGGCTTTAATTATGTCAAATCCTATGCTTATGATTTAGAAAGACCTAGTTTAGTGAAAGAGATAGACACAGCAATCAAGCAGAATCAAAAGGGAATGATTTTGGGGCAGTATAGTTACTTAAATAGCACAATTCTCGTTAGCAATGGCGGATTTGAAAAGGCAGATAAAATTACCACAGAGAATTTAAAATATACTTTGCTTTCTAAAGGTTTAAATTTTAACTCACACGCTAAATATTTTGAAAGAAGTCCCTATGTTTTAAAAGGCAAAATAAGCGAAATTCCACAAGAATTATTTAGCGATGCTATTGCGTTTTCATTATTTTTTAAAGGCAATCTATTTTCAAATAAGCCGATAAGAGAATCCGCTATTGTGCGGGGGGGGGGGACAAATTAGTCGCTCTTAAAAATTACATTATGCCTTTTAGTGCTGAAGACTTAGGCGGAGCGTGTAGGCATAACGACTTAAATGTGCTTTATCCTGAAAACGCTGAAATTATCCACCCTTATAGCAAAGATAAGGATAAAAATCTTTATAGCGAGGAGTTAAAGCCCTTTGACTTTAGAGAGTTTTTAAAGCAATTTAGCTTTAGTAAAGAAGCTAAAAGCCTTTTTAACGCTGCCCTAGAAGTTTTTAAATACTATCACGCAAATCCTTACTATCAAAACAAAGATTATAACGACAGCTTTTATGACATCACAAATGCCATAATGGAAAAAGACCCAAATGAATTTACAAATTTAGATGGCAAGAACAAAAGAATAGAACAGAAGAAAACCACTAAAAACACAAAAGGCTTTGCTAAAAATAATTTAAAAAATGCGAAACCAAAGATTCCAAGCAAAGATTTAGAGCTTTTCTACCACTTTTTTGAAATGCGAAATAATCTAGCGATAAAAATCAATGAAGAACTACTAGATTCCAACCTTTTACTATGGAAAAGAGAAAATATTTTTTAAATAAGGGACCATCCTTGTCCCATTAAAGTCGCTTAACAACCACCCCATTCTCATCTGCATCGATGAGGATTTCATCCCCCTCGCTCAGTGCTCCGCTCAAAATCATATCACTGAGCTTATCCTCCACCAGCTCATAAAGCGCCCTTTTAAGAGGTCTGGCGCCAAAATCCGCATCAAAGCCCTCCTTAGCGATGAGCAGCGCGGCATTTTCGCTCAAATTTGCCCCTATACCCTTAGCCTCAAGGCTCTTTTGCAAAGGCTTGAAAAGCAATTTGACGATTTCAAAGGCCTCATCCGTGCCCAAAGGATTGAAAATGATAAGCTCGTCCAAGCGGTTTAAAAATTCAGGCTTAAAAAAGCTCTTAAGCTCCAAATTCACAGCCTCCTCCCGCTCCTTGCCCCTTAAATTCATAATAGCTCCTGAGGCGATGTTGGAGGTCAAAATGATGATGGTGTTTTTAAAATCCACACTCACGCCCTTGCTATCGGTCGCCCTACCCTCGTCCAAAATGCTTAAAAGCACATTAAAAACATCCCCATGCGCCTTCTCCACCTCATCAAAAAGCAGCACACTGTAGGGCTTACGGCGCACGGCCTCAGTCAGCTCCCCGCCCTCCTCGTGCCCCACATAGCCCGGAGGTGCGCCCAAAAGGCGTGAGATGCTATGCTTTTCCATAAATTCGCTCATATCAAAGCGTATCATCGCCCTCTCATCATCAAAAAGAAACCGCGCCAAAGCCTTAGCCGACTGCGTTTTACCCACGCCAGTAGGCCCCAAAAACAAAAAGCTACCGATGGGTTTATTGCCCTCACCCAGCCCGGCCTTATTGCGCTTGATCGCCCTTGCCAAAGCCGCCAGAGCCCTATCCTGCCCCACAACGCTCTCCTTAAGATGCCTCTCCACCTCCAAAAATTTCTGCCTCTCGCCCTCAAGCATTTTCTGCACCGCGATGCCTGTCCACTTGCTCAAAATCCCAGCGACCAAGTCCTCATCGACCTGATTTTTCAGCAAAACGCCCCTCTCACTGAGGCCCTCCCACCTT
This sequence comes from Campylobacter sp., assembly GCF_030528245.1. Taxonomy (GTDB): domain Bacteria; phylum Campylobacterota; class Campylobacteria; order Campylobacterales; family Campylobacteraceae; genus Campylobacter_D. The sequence goes on along the minus strand of NZ_JAUMZG010000021.1, from coordinate 6,861 downwards.
TCCTCCGCACCCTCAAGCTCCTTCTGTGCGGCGGGGATTTTGCCGTATTCTAGCTCGGCCGCTTTTTGAAATTCCCCCCTACTTTTCGCCAAAGTGGCCTCATTTTTGAGGACATCCAGCTCTTTTTTCTTCTCGCTGATGGCGTCAAAAACGTTCTTTTCGTTTTCAAACTGCGCACTCAAACCCCGCTGCTTTTCCTTTAAATTTGCTAGCTCCTTGGCGATTTCCTCTAAGCGTTTTTGATTTTTCTCATCCTTTTCCATTTTCAAAGCCTCATTTTCCACCTCTAGGGTTTCAAGCTCCTTACGCACTTTTCGCAGTGAGGACGGCTCACTTTCGATCTGCATTTTAAGCTCCGCCGCCGCCTCGTCAATCAAATCGATGGCCTTATCGGGTAAAAATCTATCGCTAATATAGCGGCTTGAAAGCCTAGCCGCCGCCACCAAGGCCGCATCGCTAATGCTAACATTGTGATGAATTTCAAGCTTTTCCTTGATGCCCCGCAGCATGGCCAAAGCCTCATTGATGCTAGGCTCATTCACGCTCACAGGCTGAAAGCGCCGCTGCAGTGCCGCGTCCTTTTCAAAATACTTCCTATACTCTTTGAGCGTGGTCGCGCCGATGGTGTGAAGCTCCCCGCGCGCAAGGGCTGGCTTTAGGATATTGGCCGCGTCCATGCTGCCCTCACTCGCCCCCGCACCAACTATGGTATGAATTTCATCGATGAACAAAATAATGTTTTCATTTTCGACCACTTCGCGAACCACAGCCTTAAGTCTGTCTTCAAATTCCCCGCGATATTTTGCCCCCGCGATGAGGGCACTCATATCAAGAGCGATGAGGCGTTTGTTTTGTAGAGATTTGGGGACATCTTTTTGAACGATGCGCTGGGCGAGGGCCTCGACGATGGCCGTTTTGCCCACGCCCGGCTCCCCTAAGAGGATGGGGTTGTTTTTGGTTTTGCGGATGAGGATTTGCATCAAGCGGCCGATTTCCTCCTCCCTGCCGATGACAGGCTCAAGTTCCCCATCGTTGGCCCTTTGCGTCAAATCGATGCCAAATTTTTTAAGGCTATCTAGGGTTTCATCGCCACTCCTGCTTTCTATCTTGCGACCCGCGCGCAAATTTTCAAGCCTTTTTTTGAGCTCTTTGGGATCGATAAATTTGCTTAAAATTTCCTTAATAATGCCCACCTCACTCTCGCTGATGAGCCAAGTATCCACGCTAAGATAATGATCGCCTCTCGCATTCATAAGCCCCCTAGCCTTTTCGAGCGATCCGATGAGCTCACTGGAAAAGCGAATGCTTTCTCGGCTGACATTGGAGCTGGTGGGGAGACTTGAAATTTTGCTTTTAAGCTCTAGTTGGAGAGCTTCTGGGGAGAGTTTGAGTTGGTTAAAAATTTGATTCAAGATACTTGAGCTATCCACACTCAGAGCCCAGAATAAGTGTAGGGGCAGCACCTCGCTATTTTTTGAATGAATGGCCAAAGAAGCCGCACTTTCTAAATTTGAAAGCATAGAATCGGTTAAAAAATCTTGTAAATTTGCCATAAAATTCTCCTTAAGTTTTATAGTCTTATGATTATATAACTTTAGTCTATTTATGTCAAGTTTTTTTAATAATATTTTTTAATTTACTTTATAAACATATCAATAGCCTTCTGCAAATCCTCTATCATTTGGCGATTTCCATCCTCAAGAGCATGGATGAAACAATGACTCAAATGCTCCTTCAAAATGGCATTGGCCGTGTTATTGACCGCGCCTTTTACGGCAGCAAGCTGGATCAGAATTTCACTGCAATCCTTGTCATTTTCAACCATTTTTTTGACACTCTCTAGGTGTCCTATGATTTTCGCAAGGCGGTTTGAGATGCTTTTAAGATGCGCGGCAGAGTGCCTGTGGGAATGTTGTTCTTCCATCAAATTTTCCTTTAAAAATTTAAGTTTCATTTTAACACAATCGCATCGCTTGATTAAAATTTTTACGAATCCTTAAGTAAATTTAATTAAAATCCAAATCTTAAAAATTCTTTATGGAGTTCGTTTTGAAAAATAAAAATCTTCTCGCCATCTTTGCTGGGTTTATAGGCTCCTTGATTCTTTGCGTTGCGCTTAGTGGCGTGGTCTATGCCAAGGATGAGGAGCGACTTCAAAAGCGCTTTGAGTCTTTGGATAAATTCAATAAAACTTTGCAAATCGTGGAGCAGTATTATGTGGATGATCAAAACGTTAGCGACCTGATCGATAAGGCTTTGTCGGGACTTTTGAGCAATTTGGACGCGCATTCTTCTTTTTTGGATGAAAAGGATTTTGAGGATATGAAGATCCAAACCAGCGGCGAGTTTGGCGGACTTGGCATCACTGTGGGTATGAAGGATGGCGCTTTGAGCGTGGTCGCTCCTATGGAGGGCACTCCTGCGGATAGAGCGGGCTTGAAGTCGGGCGACGTCATCCTAAAAATCAACGAAGAGGCCACCTTGGGTATGAATTTAAATGACGCGGTGGATAAGATGCGGGGCAAGGCGGGGACTAAAATCACGCTGACCATCTTTAGAAAGGGCGTGGATAAGCCTTTTGAGGTGCGTTTGATACGCGAGATTATTAGGGTTGAGAGCGTTTATGCGAAGAAAATCGAGGATGAGGATATTCTTTATTTGAGGGTTACAAATTTTGACAAAAATGTCGTGGAAAAAGCAAAAAAAGAGCTTCAAAAGCACAGCGACAATCGGGGCATAATTTTGGATTTGAGGAATAATCCGGGAGGACTTTTGAATCAGGCCGTTGGACTTACGAATTTGTTTGTGAATGAGGGCATTATCGTCTCTCAAAAGGGTAGAAGCGAAAATCAAGAATACAGGGCAAATCCCCACAATAAAATTTCAAGCTCCTCCTTGGTCGTTTTGGTGAATGGAGGCAGTGCGAGCGCGAGCGAGATAGTGAGCGGGGCCTTGCAGGATTTAAAGCGTGCCATTATTGTCGGCGAAAATACCTTCGGCAAGGGCAGCGTGCAGCAAATCATACCGATAAACAAAACCGAGGCCCTGAGGCTCACCGTCGCTAGATACTACCTGCCAAGTGGGCGCACGATACAGGCTGTGGGCGTCAAGCCCGATATAGAGGTTTTACCGGGCAAGGTTGATGCGAAAGAAGGGGGCTTTAGCATCAAGGAAAGCGACCTCAAACAGCACCTTGAGGGGGAGCTTGAAAAGCTTGAGAAAAAAAAGGACAAGGAGGCTAAAAAAGCGGAAAAAGATCTCATCACAAGCCAACAAATCAACGAGGACATCCAGCTAAAATCCGCCATCGATACGATAAAAATTCTCAACATAAAAGGGATCACCCAATGACAAAAAAGGATTTGCTTTACGAGGGCAAGGGCAAAAAGATATTTCAAACCGATGAGGCTGATTTGCTCATCGCGGAATTTAAAGACGATCTGACCGCCTTCAATGCAGAAAAAAGGGGCAATGAAGCGGGTAAGGGTGCGCTCAATTGCAAGATCAGCACGGAGCTTTTTCATCTTTTGGAAAAAAACGGCATCAAAACCCATCTCATAAGAACCCTAAGCGATAACGAACAATTGATAAAAAAATGCCGCATCCTCCCTATCGAAATCATCGTAAGAAATGTAGCCACAGGGTCTTTGACGAAGAGGCTGGGCATCAAGGAGGGGACGATTTTGCCCTTTGCTTTGGTGGAATTTTGCCTCAAGGATGACGCCTTGGGCGATCCCTTCATCAATGATGATCATTGTTTGCTTTTAAATTTGGCAAGGGATGCGAAGCAGATTCTAGAAATCAAAAAAATCGCAAAGCAAATCAACGCCATTTTGTTGCCCTTTTTTGATACGAAAAATTTAAGGCTGATTGATTTTAAGATTGAGCTGGGTGTGAGCGCGGATGAGGAGCTCATTTTGGCCGATGAGATCAGTCCGGATAGCTGCAGATTTTGGGATAAAAATACTGATGAAAAGCTGGACAAAGACAGATTCCGTCAGGATTTGGGCAATGTCAAAATGGCCTATGAGGAGGTTTTGAAGAGGATTTTGGGGGACGAAGATGCGCGTAATCCTTAATGTTTTTTTAAAAGACGGCGTTTTGGACCCTCAGGGCAAGGCCGTAGAAAAGGCACTCCACGCCCTAAATTTCAAGCAGGTTCAAGAGGTAAAAGTGGCCAAGCAAATCCAACTCACCCTTAGCGAGGAGGACAGGGACAGGGCTCAGATTGCCGTGCAGAAAATGTGTGAGGAGCTGCTTGTGAACAAAGTGATAGAAGATTTTGAAATTTTATTTTAAAAGGCGAATTTAAGAGGAAAAATGAAGGTCGCGATCATTAGATTTCCGGGGACAAACTGCGAATTCGACACCCAATACGCCTTTTCCAAACTCGGCATCAAAGCGCAAATCATTTGGCATGAGCAGAGAGAATTTCAAGCCGATTTGGTCGTTTTGCCCGGAGGCTTTTCTTACGGAGATTACCTAAGATGTGCGGCGATCGCCAAGCTTGCCCCCGTGATGCAGGGCGTGCTAGAGCACGCTAAAAAAGGCGGCTTCATACTTGGCATTTGCAACGGCTTTCAAATTTTGCTCGAGGCTGGGCTTTTGAAAGGCGCGATGAGGCATAATGCGAATTTAAGCTTTATCTCCAAAGAGCAAGGGCTAAAGATCATCTCCAACGACAACGCTTTTTTAAGAAATTTCCAAAAAAACGAGCACATCACCCTACCCATAGCACACGGCGAGGGCAATTACTACGCCGATGAGGACACACTCAAAGAGCTGCACGATAAGGACCTCATCCTCTTAAAATACACGGGCAATCCCAACGGCTCACTCGAAGACATAGCTGGCATTTGCGATGAGGGCAAGAAAATTTTCGCCCTCATGCCCCACCCCGAGCGTGCTTGTGATAGAATTCTTGGTAGCGAAGTGGGGCTTAGAATGCTTGGGGGATTTTTGTCTTGAGGATTTTTGCTCTGTTTTTCTTGGGGATTTTGACCCTCTTGCAGGCTGAAGATCCCCTTAGGGCCTTAAATTTACCCGAGCAAACACAGAAATTCTACCAAAACGTAGCGCCCAGTGATGAGTTGGATGACTTTGAAAAAGAGCGTAGCGATCCCTTCGTTTCGAGGGGGGATTTGGCTTTGGAGCTTGAAGATTATGCGGATAAATTTTATGTGGGCGAGGTTTTTGCCCTAGAGCTTCATGCTAAAACGACTGAGGAGACAAATTTTGACTTTCAAATTTCTCCGCTCAAAAACGAAGATCTGCTTTTTTTAAATCCCAATCCAAAATGGGACAAGGTCAATGGGGGTTACAAAAGCACTTTATGGTTTGAGGCAAAAAGTCCCAATGCCAATCTGGATCAAATCATCGTCGAACTTTTGCGTAACAATAAGGCCTTTGAGAAGGCTAGTATCAATGTAGCAGATCTGAGGTTTGAAAGCCCCCCAAGCGCTCCAAATTTCTCGCACCTTGTCGCGAGCTCTTTGGAGGTCAAAAAGGTCAAAACGAGCCATTTTAACGATAAGGATGTCATCATGATGCTCGAGCTTGATGTGAAAAATGCGAATTTGAAAAGCTTTTTCATGCAGGGGATGCAAAGGCAGGGCATAGAAAATTTAAAGGGCGATTTTAACGCCTCAACGGGCTTTTACTACGCCATTTTTCCCGCTCATAAAAATGAATTCAGCTTTTCTTACTTCAACAAAGAAAGCAAAAAGCTTGAAAATTTCAAGCTCAAGCTCCAAATCAGCGATAATGAAATCAGCACGCAAAGCGACCTAAACCCCACAAGCAAAAGCTACAATCTCTACAAGCAATACGCCCTTTGGGCCCTGGCCCTCATCTTGGCTGCGCTTTTTGTTTGGAAAAAAGGCTATTTCATCCTAGCCTCCGCCCTGCTGAGTTTTGCACTGGGCTTTTTGATGGACACCAACACGCAAAGCGCGACACTAAAAAGCGGCGCGAGGGTGCAGATCCTCCCCACAGAAAACTCGACCCTTTTTCACACCGCCGAATCCAGCCAGAGGGTTGAAATTCTAGCCAAGCGAGGAAGATACACCAAAATACTGCTTAACGATGGAAAGATAGGATGGGCGCATCATGCGGATTTACGCAAGGATTAGAGCGGGGATTTTCTGGCTTTTTTTCATCATTTCCGTGCTTTGCGTTATCTTGGCCTTTTGCTTCACGCGCGATCAAAATAAAATCTGGCGCATCCGCAGGATTTGGGCGAGGACACAAAAATACACCATCGGGCATCAAATTTTACTGGAAGGAGAATTTGATCCAGAGGCGGGCATGATCGTGATGAATCATCAAAGCGCCCTTGACATCATCGCTTTGGAAGAAATTTATCCCAAAAATTTATGCTGGATCGCCAAAAAAGAACTGGGCGAAATCCCGCTTTTCAAGCACACCATCAAAAAGCCCAAGCTTCTTTGCATCGACAGAAAAAACCCCGCCGACTTGATGCGCGTGCTGAAAGAAGCTGGAGAAAGGCTGAGCGAGGGCAGAGTTTTGGCCATCTTTCCTGAGGGCACTCGCTCCAAAAGCGAAAAGCTGCTTAAATTCCAAAGCGGGGCTAAAATTTTAAGCGACAAACTGAGCCTGAAAGTCCAGCCCGTGCTCATCGTCGATTCGGCTAAAATTTTAGACACCAAGAATTTCACCGCACAAAGCGGGACACTAAAAATCATCTGCCTCGCACCCGTTGATACGAGGGACGAAAAATGGCTCGAAAACACAAGAAAACTCATGCAAGAAAGGCTTGATGCCGAAAGAGTCTCCCCAAACTGAGCGGAGTGCGACGACGGGGGAGATTGTGGCGCGCATTTATGAAAAAATGCAAGCGCT